>CANPXU010000011.1 GCA_947586825.1 uncultured Bacilli bacterium
GATGTAGCTCAGCTGGCTAGAGCATCCGGTTCATACCCGGCAGGTCGAGAGTTCGAATCTCCCCGTCGCTACCAATAAAAAATAACTCGAGTTTATGTACTTAACTCGAGTTTTTTCTTGCCAAAACTAACTAAAAAAAGTAGGATCTAAATTTAATATATATGGAAGAGTTGAATCAACTTTTCTGTTTTTAAACACCTCATTTAATGATGCATTTATATCAGGCTCAATAGCAAGTTCGTTTAAGTCTTCTTCACTTAGCTTTCTAATTGCTTCAATCTCTTTATCAGTAAAGAAAATCATACAACTTCTTAAAACTATTTCTGTAAAAGCAATCTTAACTTTTTTAATATCTGCTTCTGTTTCATCTATTGCATCATAATAGGCATCTAATTGATTAGAAATAATATCAACAATATAATCATTTATAACGCTTTTAATATTAATTGATGGTGAAGCTTGACTATTACCAGTGATGTAAGAATTCCAAACCAAGAAACTTGGTGCTGCAAAATTATTATCTAATAAATATTTCTCTATATCAGGATATATTAAAGCTAAATAAGCTTTTAACTTAGCTAAAACAGCTTTAATATCAGCATTATCTTCATTTTGCATATAGTTATTTAGCATTACTAAAATAGTTCTTATGATATCATCCTCAATAGCCATAATAAGCTGTGCTTCTTCAGAAAATGCTTCTTCAATATCTTCAGATCTATCATTTAATTCTTGAAGTGTATCGGCAAGATCACTCATATCATCAGGGAAATCATCAGGATTAAGGTTATTAAAAGCCTCAATCTCATCCTCTTCAAAAGGCGTAGACAATAATATATTACTAAGTCTTCTTCCAACCCTAATTAAAATCAAATCATTTTCATATTGCCTTTTAATAAATTCGAGTTCATCAGGTAAAAATAGTTCTCCTTGAGGAAATAAATAATCATTTATTTCTTTAACTAATCTAGTATCTTCTTTTAGTTCATCATATATTTGCTTTTCTTCCGCGATTATCTTTCTAGCTTCATTAATTGCATCAGGTATAGCCTGAGTTAGACCATTAGCTTCATATTCTGCAATTTTTTTATAACATTCTAAAACTCTTGAGGATAAAAGACTTAATCTACTTGCTATAAATTTATAATATGTCATCTATCTTCCCTCTTTCTCGTGTTAATATTTTATATTAAAACCTGATAATGTACAATTATATTTTTAAAAAATGTTATAATTTTTATGTGATGATATAAATGAACAAAAAAAATTTAAGAGAAATAATTATTAATAAAAGAGATAATGAGCCAAAAGAAGAAAGACATAATAAAAGTCTTAAAATAATTAAAAAATTAATAAATTTAGATATATATCAAAGTAGTAAAATTATTTTATGTTACTCTAATATTAAGAGTGAAGTTGAAACTCTGGGGATTATTCAAAATGCTTTAAAACAGGATAAGATTATAGCCCTGCCTAAAGTAATAAATGATACTGAAATAGCCTTTTATAAAATAAATTCTCTTAATGATTTAAAACCTGGATATCAAGGTATATTAGAGCCCAGTAGTGATCAACTTGACTATAGTTTAATAAAAGATGCTTTAATGATTGTTCCTGGCACTGTATTTGACACTAAAGGGAATCGTCTAGGTTATGGCAAAGGCTATTATGATAGATTTATAGCTAAATATAAGCCTAAATATACAATTGGGCTAGCTTATGAAATTCAGTTATCAGATGAGATAATTCCTGATAAATTTGATCAAAAAATAGACATAGTTATCACAGAAGATAAAGTCTATAGATAAGATGCTTTCTAAAGCAAAGCCTTAATTATACTTATATAGTATGCCATTTACTTTTAAAGCTTTTTGTTTTCCCTCTAAGTCTTTATAATATCTAACTCTTGGTCTAGCTCTTTCAGATAGTTCCACTAAAATAGCATTATTAGAAAAACTTATAAATTTTTCATCTTTATTATCTGAGGTATAAATAACTTTATTGTTTTTATCAAATAATTTGTAATAACCATCTTCTTCTCCAAAATAATAACCACCATCAAAAATATCACTTGTAATATTCAAACTTGTATCTTTATTACATTTAAGTGGCTCAAATAACATATTTCCATCTTTATCAATAACTGTATAAAAAGTAAGACCTCCTTGGTTATTAAATAATACTAAAGCATTTCCATCTTTATTAAAATAAGAATCTTTAACATCATAAAAATCTTCAGATAAATCTTTAACTGTTCCTGTTGCAAAGTTCACTAACTCCGCATAAGCACCATCATATCCATTAGCATTAACCTCATAGTTAAATCTTGATACATTTCCTATAAGCATGCCATTTTTAGCCTTAACAAGAGGCCAACTATCAAATAACAAAGTTATTTCCTTTTTTCCTCCATTATCATCATAGACTAACAAACAAGGTTTATTAATATCATATGAACATTGATTATCAGTAGCATAATAACCATCAACAAATTTGCCCATAACCATATCATCAAAAGTAACAATTTGTTTAGTTTTGGTATTAAAAAATTTTTGATAACTAGAATCTATTTTATACATATTATCGCCAGCTTCAGATATCTTACCTACATATTCTGCACTTGGTCCTAAAACATAACTTTCACTTTCAATATCATAAATACCCGTTAAAGTTTGTGAAGAATTATAAGTATCTGTTTGCTCCGTAATAATAAGAAAGCCACCTGGAATAATCTCTACTTTCTTATTGTACTCGCTTCCATCATAAGAATAAACAATATCGCCATTTTGATTAACAATATTCATTTGCTTGTCATCATAAACATCCGCAATTTGCATATATTTTCCCACAAATTGTGAATTTCCTTTATATGAAAATAAAACATTAAAATTTTCATCAACTACATATTTATCTTCGCCATCTGTTGCAATAGCTATACCCTCATCAAATTCAGTTATATTATCATATGTTATATATTCTTTATTTTCGTTTGCCGAACTATTAACCTTTTTATTTTCTTCTTCACTACCACACCCAGTTAAAGAAAACATTATTCCTAAACAAATAAGTATTTTTAATAATCTTTTTTTCATCTTAATCCTCTTTTATTTTTTCTTACTATCCACTATTTCTTGATATTCATCTTGTTTTAAATTTATAAATTCTTTTGTTTTAGCGTTAAATTTAAAGTAATAATAATTATTCTTTTTCTTATCTAAAATATATAAAACTAAGTTATCATCATCTTCCCAAAGATGATTTTTAAGATTTAATCCATATTTAGTAAATTCTACCCCATCTAGTAAAGCTGATTTTATTCGATAATAATCGGCTTCTTTATTAATATCATAAGTTTTTTCAAGTTCTTCTAAAGAATTAATTAAACTATCCTTAATAAATGTTTTCACATCACTAAAATTAGCATCTTTTCGGGCCTCATCATAACTATCATTATCATAAACAAATGTATCTTTTAAAAAGTTCATTACAGCAGGATGATCTTTTTCAGAAGCTGAAGCCGAGAAAACAAAAGTAGCAGTTATACAAATTACAAATATAAATTCCAAAGCTATTGTCCAAAAAGGATAACTATCAAATCCTTCGGATCTTATACTGTTTACAATATTTATAATGATCAAAGGAATTAAAATTCCCACCATAAATCTAATAAAGACATTATGATAAGTAAATTTTAAAACAATAGAATGAGAGCCACTTACAACAGAATATATAGCAAATAAAACTAAAACGGCTATTTCTACTATAAAAATAACATTACTTCTTTTCTTTGTTTTTCCTACTACCTTTTCTAATTCTTTAAGGTGTTCATCTTTTTTATCAATTTTTTGCCCTTTATTTTTTCTTTTCTTAAATAATAATTTTACTTTATTCCATAATTCTTTAGGATTTAATTTTATTTCTTTATCCATTGTTATATAAAGAATGAAACGCAGCAATTCGACTACGGACATTAATAAAAAGCCTAAAGCTAATGCATACTGATTAATATGTGCAAGTTCGCATAAAATATAAATTATTAAAAAACCTAATCCTCCAGTTACTGTGCCTATAAAAAGTAATAATAGAAATAAACCAAACATTTCTTTACCTCTTTTCTTTAAACTTTATGTTTATTATTTTAATTAATTGTACCATTTTTCTTTTATATTTTAAAGAATAAATATCACTTAAATTAGACATGCTTCAAGTAAAGACATATAGGACTTATAGACAAGCTTTATTAATTGTGCTATAATTCATTTATATTTGAATCTTTTAATGAAAGAAGGAAATTATGAAAAATGATTTAGGCGAAACGTCGGTCATTGCTTTAGGTGGCCTTGGCGAAGTAGGAAAAAATATGTATGTCGTCACTCATGGTGATGAAATAATAATTATCGATGCCGGGGTTTTATTCCCTGAGGATGACCTTTTAGGAATAGATTACGTTATTCAAGATGTTTCTTATTTAAAAAATAATGAAAGCAAGATTAAAGCTTTAATAATAACCCATGGTCATGAGGACCATATCGGAGGAATACCTTTCTTACTTCAATCTGTTAATATACCTGTTATATATGCACCAAAGATTGCCGCAGATTTAATTAATAAAAAACTAGCAGAAAGAAATATTCCTTATGAAAATATTGAAATTATTAATAAAGATTTAGTTATTAAATATAAATATTTTGAGATAGAGTTTGTTAATACTACCCACTCTATACCTGATAGTTTTGCCATAGCTATTCATACACCAAATGGAGTTATATTTGAAACGGGAGATTTTAAATTTGACCTAACACCTATTGGTCCAATGGCGGATATTCATAAAATGGCTAAACTTGGAAGCGAAGGCGTTAAACTATTATTAAGTGATTCTACTAACGCAATGTCCGAGGGCTTTTCGAAAAGTGAAAGTTCTGTCGATGGCACATTAAATGATATAATTTCAAGACACCATGGTAGAGTTATTATTGCGACATTTGCTTCCAATATTTTTAGAATTAAGCATATTGTTGAAACTTGTAAGCAATATAATCGTAAGATAGTAGTCTTTGGTAGAAGTATGGAAAATGCTATTGAACTTGCTTTAAATAATAATTTACTTCATGATAAAGATCAATTTATTGATGCTTATCAAGCTAAGAATTTAAAGCGAAATGAAGTATGTATTTTATGTACGGGTACTCAAGGAGAACCTTTAGCAGCCCTATCGCGGATAGCTAATGGTGTTCATAAACAAATATCTTTATTAAATGATGATTTAGTTATCTTCTCATCAAGTGCTATTCCAGGTAATGCTGATAGTATTAATAAAATTATTAATAAACTTTATTTAAAAGGCGTTCGCGTATTTACTAATACTGAATTTAGTGATATCCATACATCAGGACACGCTAAAGAAGAAGAACTTAAGTGGATGCTTAGAATTATTAAACCGGAATACTTCATGCCAATGCATGGTGAATATCGAATGCTTAAAAAACATGGCGAAATTGCCGTGAATTGTGGTGTTGATGAAAATAATATCATTATCGCTGAAAACGGTGATGTCATAAAACTTAAAGATGGCAAAGTATATAAAGAGGGTACTGTTCAAGCCGGTGATATCTATGTTGATGGTTCAAGAATTGGTGATGTAGGTTCTGTGGTTATTAAAGATCGAAAACTTATGAGCCATGATGGTATTTTAATTACTATCTTAAACATTAATACATTAACAAGAAAACTGCTTGCTAAACCAAATGTAACAGCTCGAGGATTTGTAATGGTTAATGAAAGCCAAGAATTGATGAATAGAATAGAAAATAAAATAACAAGTATTGTTAGTGACTATTTATCTAAATCTATCTATAGTTATACGGATTTAAAAAATCAAATAATCTTTGAACTTCTTCCTTATATTAATGATCTTACAGGAAGAAGACCTATTATTCTTCCGGTTATAATGGAAGTTAATACGCCAAGTTTATAAAAGGGCTATAAAGCCTTTTTTCTTTTGCAAGAAAAAAGAAGCAATTATCTTGCCTCTTCTTGAGCTCTTGTTTCTCTGATAACAGTTATCTTAATAGTACCAGGATATTGCATTTCTTTTTCAATCTTTTCTTTCATATCTCTAGCAATCTTATAACTTGTAGCATCATCAACTTCATCTGGTTTAACCATAACTCTGACTTCTCTACCAGCTTGCATAGCATATGTTTTTTCAACGCCTTCGAAACTATTACCTATAACTTCAAGTTGCTCTAATCTCTTAATATAGTTTTCAAGGGAATCATTACGCGCACCAGGTCTTGCAGCACTTAGAGTATCAGCAACTGCTACTAAAACAGCAATAATTGATTTAGGTTCTACTGCACCATGGTGTGATTCGATAGCATCTAAGACAACCGGATTTTCATGATACTTCTTACAAATATCATAACCTATTTCAACATGGCTTCCTTCAACTTCAAAATCTATAGCTTTACCAATATCATGAAGTAATCCTGCTCTTTTTGCAAGGGTTACATTTTCACCAAGTTCAGATGCCATAAGTCCTGCTAGATTAGCTACTTCAATTGAGTGCTTTAAAGCATTTTGTCCATAACTAGTACGATAATTTAACTTACCAATTAAGTTAAGTAATTCAGGATCTACTTTTGTAAGTCCTAAATCTTGAACAGTTTTATTTCCTAGTTCGGTTATCTTATTATTGATATCCTTTAAAGTTTTATCATAAACTTCTTCAATACGTGCCGGATGTATTCTACCATCCTTTATAAGTGTTTCCAAAGTTATCTTAGCTATCTCTCTTCGAAGTGGATCAAATGATGAAATTACGATAGCTTCAGGAGTATCATCAATAATTAAATCAACTCCTGTAATAGATTCAATAGTTCTAATGTTACGCCCTTCTCTACCAATTAAACGACCTTTCATGTCATCATTTGGTAAATCAATTGTACTGACTGTTTGTAATCCTACAACTTCATCAGCATAACGTTCCATTGAGCCAACGATTAGTTGTTTAGCTCTTTCACCAGCCTCAACTTGGGCTTTAGCCATTTCTTCACGAATATATTCGGTGATTTCATTACTTATGTCGCTTTCGACACGGCTCATTATTAATTCTTTAGCTTTTTCTTTACTATATCCGGAAATCTTTTCTAATTGCTCCATCTCTTCTTTTAATAGAGCATCCATTTTTTCCTCTTTTGCTTGGATATTTTCTGTTTTTGCTAATAAGCTTTTTTCTTTATCATCTAGGGAAGCATCTCTTTTTTGTAACATTTCTTCCCTTTTATCAAGATTATTTTCGCGAACTAATAAACGATCTTCACTTTGTTTAAGTTCCGCTTTCTTTTCTTTTATCTCGGCATCAGTTTGTTGTTTTAACTTAAAAGATTCCTCTTTTACTTCTAATAAGGCATCTCTTTTTTGCTTGTCTGCTTCTTTTTTAGCATCTTCAATTAGCTTATTTACGTCATTTGCACGTTTTTTATTTATAATCAAATTAATTACAAATACAATTAAAGCTCCTACTAATAATCCAACAACTAGAGTAAAAATGGAATTGTTTAAAATATCCATTTTCTCCTCGCTTTCTTGTTTTTAAGCAACTTGCATAAAGCAAATTCCTATAATTTCATTATATAGTTTTTTGCCCTTTTTAGCAAGTCAAAAAAAAGAGCCTCAAAGCTCTTATTTTTCTTTTATCTTACGATTAATTTCTGATGTATTCTTGCATAACATTATTAGCATTAACATAAATTCATATGTAACTCTTAAACCGATATTACCAAGAACTATTGTTAATAAAGCTGCTAAGAAGCCAAGTGGGCTCATGAATATTAAAGCTAAAGGCCATACGGTAATAAATAATGCTGATGCAATATAAACTACTTTAAGAATAAATTCTAATAGCATTACGTCGAAATTTAAGAAACGTTTAAGCCAATTTAAGAATTTATTTTTTATTTCTTTTTTAGGACTAAGGAAGAAAATATATAAACAGATTCCTCCAACTATGGCTAAAATAAGAATTAAAATAGTCCACACTATCAACATTATGCCACCAGCTACAATACCATCTAGTGAACTTGAGCTTGAAATCATAAATAAGAACTCCTTTCTCTTTTTTTAATATAACACAATTTAACTTTTAAGAAAAGATAAATTCTTTAAAAAAATTTTATTTAGCATCCTTCATTTTTAGTACATACACTATGATTTAATAAAGCAAATAAATCATTAAATTGCTCTTCAGTATCATCAGTCATCTCTTTAGTTAGATCCATATAACCATCTGTTTGAAGTTCAGATATACCAGTTACCATACCAAGCGCTACCCCATTTTCAACGACTACAACATTTGGAGCATAAATTCTCTTAGTTCCAGTACTAATGCTGTTGCCATCTTTATCAGTAAGATTATAATCACTTAAGACATTACCTAATAATTCAGTTAATTCTGAGTATCCTTTGCCACCTTCTTTAGTAGTCTTAAATTCTTTAGTTTCTTCATCATATTCCATAGTATCTCTTATAGTTTTAACATCTACATAATATATTTCATCAATATTATTTTCTTTAGCAGTCTTTATTAAATAAGGAAGAACACTTCTACACCAAGGACAAGTATTAAAGCCAAAATAAACAACAAAGCTTTCTTCATCATTTATAGCTTTTACAATATCACTAGCTTCTTTATAAACAAAAGGATTTTCTTCGTCAATAGTAAGGCTTCTTATAACATTACTTCCTGATTTTTGCCCATTAACACTTTCATATTCTTCTTTAAACTTTTCTGCATCAGTTTGTTTACCACAGCCATATAGGCCTAATGATAAAACTAACAATAATATAATAATTAACTTCTTTTTCATCACGTACCTCGACAATATTATCTATTAAATTTATGAAAATTGCAATATTTCCTTAGCTTCTTGCAGCTCCATCAACAGAAAGAATAACCCCTGTTATATAGCTTGCTAAATCACTGGCTAAGAATAAAAAAGCATTAGCAATATCCCTTGGTTCACCAATTCTACCAAGAGGGATAGTTTTAACTAAAGGTGCTATCATTTCCTCAGGTAAAGATGCAACCATATCGGTTTTTGTTATACCAGGAGCTACAGCATTTACCCTAATATTAAAGGGAGCAAGCTCTCTAGCAAGAGATTTCGTAAATCCATTAACTGCGAATTTAGAGGTTGGATAACCTACACCAGAAGGTTGACCATAAATACTAACCATTGAACTTGTATTTAAAATTACCCCACCATTTTCTTTCATATAGGGAATAACTTCCTTAGTCATATTAAACATGGCATTAATATTAATATCCATTATTTTAACAAAATCTTCGTATGTTGTATTATCAATACTTTCTTTGGCAGATACACCAGCATTATTGACTAGGATATCAATATGACCATATTTATCATGAATCTTCTTTATTGTTTCTTTCACTTCATCAGGATTATTTAAATTAGGATAATATCCTTCAACATCTATTTTTTCTTTTTTTAAAGTTTCTATTGCTTTATCAACAGATTCTTTTTTTGATCCTAAAAGCACTACATCAGCACCATTTAGTTTAAATACTTTTACTGTTTCTAAGCCAATTCCACGAGTTCCACCCGTTATTATAGCTACTTTTCCACTTAACATATAATTCTCCTTTTAATAATATAATTATACAACAATTGCAAAAAAAAGGATATGTGTTATAATATATCGCGAGGTGAAATGGGATGGCAAAAAGCCAAAAAGAAGTGAAAGATACTGGCAAAAAAAAGACTACAACAAAAAGCAGTACAAAACCAAAAGCAGTAAATGCTAAAAAAAGTGATACACCTAGCAAAAAGAAAAATAATGAAGTAAAAAAAGAAGTTAAAGTAGTCAAAGATACTCCAAAAAAGGAAGTTATCCAAAAAGAAGCTACTAATAAAGAAGTAAAGAAAGAAACCAAAAAAGAAGTAAGCAAAAAGAAAAATCCTATTAAATATGTTTTATATGTTGTTATTTTAGTTTTATTAGTATTATTTGGATTTTCTAGCTATAAGATAATTTCTTGGCGTATCGATAACAGTAAAACGCAAGAATTAATTGATGATTTAGAAGATTCTGTTAAAATTAATAATACTTCAGGAGAAAATGTTGAGATAGCAGTTGATATTACAGATGAAACTTTAGATTATTTAATAATGGACTTTATTGACGTTGATTTAAAAGATGTAAAAAAGGATAATGAAGAAACTGTAGGCTGGGTTCAAGTCGCAGGAACTAAAGTTAACTACCCATTTGTTCAAACAAACAATAACGATTATTATTTATCACATAGTATTGATAAGTCTGTTAATGAAGCTGGTTGGATATTCTTAGATGCTCGTAATAATTTATGGCAAGATAGAAATACTATTATTTATGGTCATGGTAGATTAAATAAAACTATGTTTGGTTCACTAAATGATATTTTAGAAAATGGTTGGACTGATAATGAAGAAAACTTTGTTATAAAAACTTCTACCGAAGATGAAAATGCTGTATGGCAAATATTTAGTGTTTATCATATTGCTAATAATCCAAATCCCGATTATTCAGTTATAAACTTCAGTAGCGATCAAGATTTTTTAAACTTTGCTAATAAACTAAAAGATAGAAGCATGTACGATTTTAAGGCTACCATTAATGCTACTGATAAAATACTAACATTATCTACATGCTATAGTAACGATGAAAAAATGGTAGTACACGCTAGACTTATTAAAAAGTTTGCTAAAAATACAGAAGATAGTGCAGAAAAATAAGACCTATAAAGGTCTTTTTTATTTGAAATATAATGAGTCTAAAACAAATTCACTAACAGGAAGCCATTCATCTTTATCATCTAATAATACATTAAATGATATAGTTGCTAAATGATCATCATAAGAGAAATATAATGTATGATGATATTCATATTCATCTTGATAAACTATTGATACGATATTATGATTATCTACTTTAGTTAATTCTACACTAGTTAAGGAATTATTATCAGAGAAGCTACTTTCGATATCATCTTTATAAGTTTCCATATCAGAATCAGATATTTCATCTTCAGAAACATCCATTAAGACATTAACTGATTTATCTTTATTAGTATAAACCTTATCAATATCGCTAATGCCAAATTTTTGCTTTTTTTCAGTATTATTTAATTCTGTAAATTCAGTTGGCACTTTAATAAAAAAGCCTGTATCTTTTATAGATGAATATTCTGTTTGCAATTTTTGACCACTTTTAGTAGAAACAATTAAATCTTTTAATTTTCCATATTTATCGGAAAGACCTGTACCAAAAATAAAATAGCATATAACAGCAACAATAACTAAAACAATCAAAATAATAATTGTCGATTTATCTTTTTTCATAAAATTCTCCTTTATACCATTAATGTATCAATATCTAGTTTAGTAGTATCATCAAGCTTAGGCCCTAGTATGTCCCATATAACTTTAGCAGCTTCAAGTTGTTCTTCTATCGTTGGAAGTTGATAAAAACGTCTTATTGTTTCTTCAAGAACCATCTTCTTTTCAGGACTATCAAATTCCATATCGATACTATACGTTTCTGATATTAAATGAATAGTTTGTAAAATAGCATTATGACTTTCAAAGCTTATTTTGTCATGATTTCTTATATAAGCCTCTTTCCTTTGTTTAAATTCTTGTAGAGCTTTTTGGTTATATTCACTAATTGCTTCAAGCAAAGCCTCAGTACCTATAGAATTTACTATAACTTCAGCACTTGAACTATCATTAACCGAAGAAACAGTAAATAAATCTTTATGTTGTGGAAATTTTGTTTGCATAAACACCACGAATTCGTTTAAAAAAGCTATATGATCATTATTATAATCATCAAAATGACTAGAAAAATGTCCGTTTTCGGGATTGATATAGGCAGCATGACTTTGGTTATATAAAAGATTATTACGATACGCTAAATCCATTATACTGGAATCAATTATTTGTTTTAGATTGTCATCATATTCGGCATACAAGTTTCCAACTTGAGATGGTAAAGTTCCCATTTGAGCAAGTAACATATTAATGGCAATAGTTTCATCGCCCTCATAAATTACTAGTTTTCTTTGTGATAACATACGCATAAGTTCTTCATTATCTTTTAATTTTTCAAAACGTGATTTTTCAATTAACACAACGGCTTCAGGTGATATATCTAAGCCCTCATGGCTAACATCAAGATAAGCATCATAGTAAGCTACAGAATAACCATAGCCAGAATTCAAAAAATTATCAACAGAATCAATAATTATAAAATTACGGTTAGTACTTACACTATTATAGGATCCCGTAACTTCCAAAGGGGTGTTAATAGTAAAGTGTTTTGTAGAACGAAAGTAAGGTGGCATATAAACAAAACCCGTTTTAACATCAACACTACTCAAAGCTTTAGCCATAGTTTTAGGATCAACAGGAATTTCTAAACCATTCATTTTATTATTTATGCCTGCTTTTTCTAAAGCATAAGCTTTTCTTAATGCAATAGATAATCCTAAAACATATTCTTCCATAATTGTAGAACTACAAGAAGCACGCCATTTCCAATTTTCAGGGAAATAATCATCTTCCCTTATAAGCATAAATTTTTCTACTTTGCCAGCAGCTTTAGTTCTTGCTATTAAAGTTGCAAGATTATGCTTAAATATAGCTATATTTTCTAAAGATGAGGTATTTAAAACTTCTCCTTCAAAAGGAACTAGTTCCCCATCTGGTAAATTTAAATTTATGTCACTTCTATTAGTCGGAGGTATAACTACTTTTACTACTTCGGGCTCTTTTTTCTTTAAAATTTTATCAAAAAGTCCCATACCATCACCCACGTCCTATTTTATTATAGATAAATTATAACACGAATAAATAAAATACATCAAGTTTTGTATTATTTATCCAATTTATGATAAAAATGTAATTAATTGTAAACATTTAATATTCATTTATCAATTTATGTGGTATAATTGATTCATAATAAGAAAGAATATAGAAAGGGTAATAAGTATGAATAATAATCCAAATCTAAATCCAGGAACACCAAATGGCGTAAATCCCAATGTGCCAAATCAACCTCAAGCAACTCCTGGAATAAATCCGGTACCAGCTGCTCCTGTTAATCCTAATATGACAGCTCCAGCAAATGCTGTACCAAATCCTAATATGGTTAATAATCCAGGTGTTCCGGCTCCTGCCCCTACACCTGCGCCAAATCCTAATATGGCACCAGGCATGAATCCTAATATGCCAAATCCTAATGCTCCAGTTGGTCAAGTTCCTAATCAAGGTACTCCTGCTCCTGCACCAACTCCAGCACCTATGCCTAATCCAAATATGGCTCCAGGCATGAATTCTAATATGCCAAATCCTAATGGACCACTACCAGGAATGGCACCAGCTCCTGGAGGAGTAAATACACCTCCTCAAGCAGGACCAGCAGTTAATCCTACAATGCCTAACGCTACTCCTGCTGCACCAACACCAAATTTTGATGGTGATGGTACTAAAGCTAAGAAGTTTGATACTAAGACTATTGTCTTATTAATAGTAGCTCTACTTTCTGTAGTTTTCTGTGTAATATATTTTGTATTCCTAAATCCTAACAAGAAAAAACCTGCTGCAACTAATGCAAATCAAAATCAAAATCAAAATGTAGAAAACAATACTGAAAATACGAATACTAATACAAACACTAACACTAATACTACTGAGCCAGAAGAACCTGAGGAGCCTGCAGAACCTGAAGAAATAGATGAATATGATATGAGCTGGATGGGTACTTATTCTAATGACGATGCTGTTATAACAATTTACTACTCTTCTCCTAAGGCTGTTGAAATAGAAATAACTAAGGGCTCAAGTTCTGAGCAAGTATCTGTAGATGTTGAATCATTAAAAAAATTATCTTATGACGATGACTTTTTAGGAAACGAATTAAAATTTGAAATAACAAAAACGGAAGATGGTATAGATATTAAATCTGAATCTACTGATAAAGAAAGTGCTTTCAATATTGAAGGAGAATTTACTAAAGATGAATATACTACTAATGATTGGTCTGGTTTCTACGAAACAGATGGTGGACAAATCGTTATAAATGAAATAGCAGACAATGGTGGAAGAATTGAACTATTCTCTGAAAGTGGTAAAAACTCTAGTGCATCTTTAATATATGAACTAAAAAATGGAACAATAACTATTGACGCTAAATCATTCACTAAAGATGATACAGTAATCAAAAAAGATGGTGACAAATTAGTTGTAACATCTGATGAATATCTTGAAGGTACCTACACTAAGTTAAAATAAAAAATTTTACTAGAAATAGTAAAATTTTTTTATGTCATATTACATATAATAAGATAGCAAAGAAGAATAATATACTTGCTGCCAAGACAAAAGCATGAAATATAGAGTGCATATATTTAAGCTTTTTACCTATGCCATAAAATATGGCTCCGATTGTATATATTATGCCTGCTGCTAAGCTTATATAAATACAAGCAATATCAACGCTTTGATATAAAGGCTTCATAGCAAATATTATAAGCCAGCCCATTACTAAATAAAGAATTATTTCTATAACCTTAAACTTTTTCATATCAATACTAGTTAATATGATTCCTAAAACTGCGCATCCCCAGTTGATTCCAAAAATAACCCAGCCTAATGCTTTGGGCAATGCTACTAAGGCATATGGAGTATAAGTACCTGCAATTAAAAGATAAATACTACAATGATCTATAATTCTAAATACTCTTTTAGCATTATTAACCTTTAAAGAGTGATATAAAGTCGACATCGTATACAATATAATAGAAGTTGATCCATAAATAACGCTGGATACTACTGCATAGGCATTATTATGAATAGCACTAAATACAACACATAATACTAAAGCAGCTATAGAAAGTAATGCTCCTATACCATGTATTATCGCACTAGTAATTTCTTCTCCTAGGGAATATTTAGGAATTGTAATTTTCGTTTTTAAGCTCATGTGTTATTCTCCTTTTAATTTGATTCTTTTTAGTCTTAGAGAGTTAAAAGCAACAAAAGTGCTAGATATAATCATAGCAAGACTTGCTAGCATAGGATTAATTGTAACTCCCCATTTAGAAAATATTCCACAAGCAATTGGAACCATACAAATATTATAAATAAAAGCCCAAAATAAATTTTGTTTAATATTTGTTAATGTTTTCTTGCTAATATATATTAGATTTAAAATTGAATTTAAATTTTCATTCATAAGTATAACATCGGCAGAAGATGTAGCTATATCAGTAGCACCAGAAATCGAAATACCAATATTACTGCTTACTAAACTTGGAGCGTCATTAATTCCATCGCCAACCATAGCCACAATATTTCCATTTTCTTTTAAGGTATTAATAACTTTTATCTTATCATTAGGAAGAGCACTTGCTATAACACTTTTTATACCTAAAGATTTGCCCACTTTTTGAGCAACATTTTCATTATCGCCTGTAAGCATTATCGTTACAATATTTAAATTATTTAGCCTATCAATAACTTTTTTAGATTCTTTTCTTTCAGTATCTTTAAGGCCTATTAAACCTAATATTTCTCTATTTTGAATAATATAAATAATTGTACACCCTTCATTTAAAAGTTCTTTTTCATCCTTCATATGCTCATTATCAATATTTAGCTTTTTAACTATTTTACTACTACCAGCATAGTATTCTTTACTATCAAGCTTAGCTTTAATACCCATTCCTTCGATTGTTTCAACATTTACACATTTTTCATATGCAATCTTTTGCTTATCAAGATAATTTATAACACTTTTGGCAATGGGATGAGTAACATGCGACTCTATAGATCCTAAGATAGATAAAAGCTTATCTTCTTTATAATTACTATAATTATAGACTTTGGATATCGTTATATTACCATTTGTTAATGTACCTGTTTTATCAAATACCACAACATTCACTTTACTAGCAAGCTCTAATATTTCGCTTGATTTAATAAGGATACCATTTTTAGCACATATACCTTGAGATACTACAATTGCAAGAGGTGTTGCAAGGCCAAGAGCACAAGGACAGGCAACTACTAAAACAGATACAAAAAAATTAAGCGCATCAATTAAAGAATGGTTAATAATTAAATGAATAATAAAAGTTAATAAGGATATAAACATAATGATAGGCACAAAGTAAGTGCATATTTTATCAGCCTCTTTTGCTATAGGTGCCTTAGTATTAGTAGCCTCAACTACAAGATTAACAATTTGAGAAATAGTTGATTCTTTACCTATCTTATCTGCTTTGTACTCAATAACTCCATCATAATTTATTGATCCAGCGATAACGTTATCACCTTTAGACTTTTTCACTGGTTTAGATTCACCGGTTATAAATGATTCATCTGTATGAGTTTGCCCACTTACAACTTTGCCATCTACCGCAATTTTATCGCCAGCATAGCAGATTAATATATCACCTTTTTTAACTTCATCTATAGTTATTTCCTTAACTTCATCATTGACCTTAATTTTAGCATATTCAGGAGTAACTCGTACTAAGTCTTTAATAGCATCTTTCGTTTTAGCATGAGCCCTTTGGTCAATAAATCTACCTAATTTAACAAAATAAATAACAAAAGCTATAGATTCAAAATATAGATTTTCTACATAATGTATCTTACCTTTAATAATCATTATAAGACTAAAAATACTATATCCTAAACTAGCAATTATTCCTAATGTAACCAAAGTATCCATATTAGGCATTTTATGAATAAAATTTTTATAACCATTTTTTATAATATCAAACCCAAATATAATAAAAGGAATTGTTAATATTAATAAAGTTACACTATAGTTTATAGGATACATATGTTGGTCAAGATATTTTAACGTTGGCAAATTTATCATATGAGCCATAGATATATACATTAGTAATAAAGCTAAAATACCAAATATAATAAAGGGGTATCCATTTACTTTTTTATCTTCTTTAGTGAGATCTGCTTTACCTAAGCTTTTAAATCCTGCATTAGCTACAAACTTTTCCAAATCGCTAATTGTTAGATTATCATCATATTCAATTGAAGCTGTAGACATTACTAAATTAACGGAAGCATTTTTAATACCTTTTTGTTTATTTAAATATTTTTCTAATCCATTTGAACAGGCACTACAAGTCATTCCCTCGATACTTAAGATAATTTTCTTCATAATACCACCTTAAAGTATTATAGCATATTTACTATAAAAAAAATAAAGCTTTAAATAGCTCTATTTTATCTTCTTTCTTGTTTCTTACTTACGATTTCCTTGGTAATAGCATTTATTTCATAATCATATTCTAAATTATTATTGATAAATTCTACTTCATAAATGGCAAGGCCATTATCATAATCAAATTCTACTTTAATCAGGCTTACATTATCTAAAGAAAAGCCTGCATCACTTATTGCTATATTCCTTGCTTCTTCCTTTGTAATGTAGCTTGTATTAGTATCATTATCTGAATCAATTTTACTATTTTCAGGAACAGAATTTAAATTATTATTGATAAAATCACTGGTTATTATCTTTCCTGTTTTAGCATCTATTTCATAAGAATACTCTACTCTATTATAATAAAATTCAACATCGTATACATGAAGACCATCATCTATGTCTAAATCTATATCTTTAAAGGTAACATCTTTTTCATTGAGTTTAGTATCATTTAAAACGATTTCTTTTACCACATCTTTAGAAATATAGGCACTTTTAATATAAATAAAATATCCTAGGGTTCCAAGTAATAATATAGCTACTACACATACTATAGAAATTATAATTATTTTGGTACTTTTTTTCATAATAACATACTCCTTTTAATAATTATATGACATTAAAATACCATATTCAATTAGTAGCAAATTATTTTGTTAAAAATTGTTCAGCATGAGTAGGAACATCATGGTAAATACCGCCTTTTACATACGTAACTTTACCATTTTCGTCTACACCCACTCCTACAAGTTCTTCATAAGCACTATATCCAGCAGGAGGCGTATAAGAACTATTTTCATTCAAGTCTTTAATACAATATGTATACCAAGGGCTACCCTTCTTTTGAATGGTAATGATAATTCCCATATTAAGTCCTAAAACAATGTCATCTTCTGTATAAATGTCTTTACTAATAAATTCTTCTAAAGTTGGATAAACGGGAACTTCTTCAGGTTCTGTAGTATGATAATTATCATAATCATATATAATAGGCTTTCTAGGAGTTTCTTTTGCTTCTGTATCGATGGAACAGCCATTACTGCTAATAGCAATAGTTAGAGCAAGAAGCATAGCCTTAAGTTGTATTTTTTTATTTTTTATATCTGCTAACACTTTATAATTCTTCTTTCATGAGGCATTATTATAATATATTTTTATAAATTTGCAACTATGATTTATTAATGCTAAAAATTGAATTTTTAAAATACTTAAGTTAATTTAAAATTAGATATTTATAGAAATACTCTTTTATGAAAAGTCTTATAAAATCTGGCTTTGTTGTGTTTTATTAAGACATTTTATCAGTTTTAAATAAGACATTTATTCCTAATTTACTGGTTTTTAATGAATTGCTATAATATAGGTGAATACGGAAATAATACTCATTTATTACGTATTCAAAGTAGAAAGATGCTATTATTTATTTTATTTTTCAACTTTACGTTTCTCCAAAATGTTTGCCTTTCTGTAATAATAGTTGTAATATATGATTTGTTGTTGTATTTTATTCATGATATTTAGGAAGTAGTACGTATCCTTTGATGCCCTTACTTCCTTTTTTCTTTTAAAAATAAAAGTATCTTTCTCAATTAAGGTTCTAACCGGGGGGTTAATATGAATAATACATTGCTTAGTAAAGAAGAAATATCTTTATATGATTATGTAAAATTAAGGAATACTATCTTGATAATCTTTGCTGTTTTTAAGTATTTAAAACTTAAAGATGAAAGAGTATCGCTTCCTAAAGTCACAACTGATTTTCGCGTTAGATATGATGATTTTAGCAAGATTGATTCTCCAATCATTGGTGAAATTAGTCTTAAATCTTTATTATTAAAAGTCCAAGACGAAAAGCAAAAAAGAGAACTATTATCAAAGATAACACTAGCACTTAGAAAACTGAATAATCTTGAATTGCAAGTTTTTGATTTAATCTTTTATAAATGCAAAAGCGAAGAAGAAATAATGAATACCATTAATTATGGTAAAGATAAAGTTCGTGAAATACGTAAAAGTGCCTGTATTAAATTCATATCTGCCCTTGGTTTAGATTATATGTGCTTTAAGTAATTAAGGTACGAGAAAGGAAAATGATAAATGAACTAATAATTAAAAAAATTGTAAAAGAAAGAAGGATGTATTTATGTTGAAAAATTGTTTAATTATAATATTTATGCTATTAACTACTGCTATAACAAATTTGTTTACAAAAGATAGTTTCTATATAAATAACACTAACGAAGAAAATACTACCAATACCAATACAATTAATTATGAAAATAATGATAATGAATATATAGAAACTAATAATGATACTATAGAAGATCAAAATATTAATAATGATATTAATCTAAATAACGAAGTAGAAAATGTTACTAAAGATGATGCTTTGGAAATGCCTGAAGAAGATAAGCCTGATACAGCAAAACCTGACATTACAAATGAAGAAGAAAAATGCGAACCATTTAAATTTATTTTTAGTTTTGTAAGGCCAGACTTCTCTTCCTTTGAAGATTGCACTAATATGGGCGATAAATATCTTGAAATGGGCTATGGGTATATTTGTGATTATTTTCCAGATGATTGTGGTGATGTTTATTATATGCTCACAATTTATGAAGTTAATTCTGGAATAATGCACGATTATCATGATATACCGCTTAAAGAATAATCTTTTTTAACATTGAGAGGGGGGTATATGTTTGAAAGAAAAACTTAAATGCTTATTATTTTTAATAGTTTTGGTGTTATTAAATCCAATAGCAAAAGTTAAAGCAGATACTTATAGTGATCAATTTAATGAAGTATATATGTGGATTCCTAATACATATCTGGCAAAAGAAAAGCCTGGTACAGAGCCTGATTATTTTCAGTTATCAATGATTACTAGGAAAAGCAATAATCAATTTGTCTATTGCATCGAAATTCATGCCGATTTATCTCCAGTTAATACTTATACTGGATATGATTATAATCAATCTAAATTTGCAAATCTAACACCCGAACAATGGCAAAGAATTCAACTGCTTGCTTATTATGGATATGGTTATAAAGATGATACTATCGATCATAGCGATATAAAATGGTATAGCGTTACCCAATATATGATTTGGCAAACAGTTCCACACGGATATGATATTTATTTTACAGATACTTTAGTTGGAACGAGAATAACCAGATTCGAAGATGAAATGAAAGAAATGGAAAAGCTACTTGCTAGCCACTACACTATCCCTGATTTTGGCTCAAAAAATTTTGAAATGTCCGCGGGAGGCACTTTAAAGTTAACAGATAAAAATGGGGTTTTATCAAAGTATAATATAGTTAATAATGATAATATTGTAGCTAAGAAGAATTCTAATGAACTAGTAATAAATGCTAAAAATATTGGCAATGGTACCATAACATTAACTAAAAAAGATTTTAGATTTTCACTACCGCCGATTATATATGTTGAGGGAGATTCACAAAAAGTTATTGAGGTAGGAAGTTATGATCCCGTGAGTACTTCTATAAAAATTAATATAAAAGGTGGAAAGATATCAATTCATAAGCAAGATAGTGATACAAATCTTTCAGAACCACAAGGTGGAGCCTCTTTAAAAGGCGCAGTATATGGAATATATAAAGAAGATGGAAGCTATGTTGATCAAATCGTAACTGATGAAAATGGATATGCCACAAGTGATTATCTTCCCAGCCTAGGCAGATATTATCTTCAAGAAATATCCCCTAGCGAAGGGTATGAACTAGATACTCAAAAATACTACTTTGATATAGAAACTAATAATTTAAGTGTAGATATTAAAGTAAAAGAAAAAGTTATAGAAAGAGAATACACAATTACTAAAGTTAAGGCCTCAGATAAGACTGAAATATTGACTCCTGAAGCCAATGTTACGTTTGGGATTTATGATATAAATGATAACCTTATTAAAACTTTGACTACAGATAATGACGGAAAAATAACTTTCAAGCTACCATACGGAAAATATATTTTAAAACAATTATCAACACCCGTTGGTTTTGAAAAGATGAAAGATTATGAATTTGAAATATCGGAATCTGGGCCAATGATTAGTAAAGTTTTTTCAAATGCCGAAATAACTGCGCGAGTTAAAATTATCAAAGTTGACCAAGATGGCAAAATAATTTCTAAAGCTGGAATTAAGTTTAGAATCAAAGATTTATCATCTGGCGAGTATGTATGCCAAAGTGTGGCTTATCCTAGTAATAAGACATACTGTGAATTTGCAACAGATGAAAATGGCATATTAATAACGCCTTACCCTTTAAATTCTGGTAACTATCAATTAGAAGAAGTAGATGAATTAATTGATGGATATCTATGGGATCCTAATGTTTTAAAGTTTTCAATTAACGAAAATGCTGACATTAAAAGTTCTGATGGATTTGATGCCGTTATTGAGTTAAGATTTTCCAACACTGAAGTAAAGGGCCAAATAGAAATAAATAAAATTGGGGAAAAAGTAGTTATTAAAGATGGATATTATACTTATGAACAAATTCCCCTACCCAATATTGTATTCGGCTTGTATGATGAGAGTGGCAATCTAATAGACAAATATGTAACGGATATAAATGGTCATATTAATATTGAAGGGTTAAAATTAGGCAAATATATTTTAAAAGAATTAAAAACCCAAAAAGGATATATACTAGATGGTAAATCATATGAAATTGAACTTAAATATAAAGATCAATATACTGCGATAGTTTCAGAATCATTTACTTTAAATAATTATTTAGAAAAAGGTAAGTTAGTTTTTAATAAGAAGGATATAACAACAGGGAAAGAAATACCTGGCGTAAAAATAGAGATTTATACAGATGATAATGAACTTATCTTTACAGGAACAACAGATGAAAATGGTCAAGTAATAATTGATAATCTATTTATTGGCAAATTCTACATAATAGAAATCGAACCTACTACAGGATATAAGTTAAACAAAGAAAAAGTATACTTTGAAATCAAAGAAAATGGTGAAATCGTTAAAGCAGAGATGACAAACGAAAAAATCAAAGGTGATTTAGAATTTACTAAAGAAGACTTATCTACTTCAGAGCCACTTCCAAATACTTTAATTGAAGTGTATAAAGCTGACAATGATGAACTAGTTTTTTCTGGAAAAACTGATGAAAAAGGAAAAATAATTATTAAAGATTTAGAGTATGGTAAATATTATATTCTAGAAAAAGAAGCTCCAGAAGGTTATATTCTTAATAAAGAAAAAATGTATTTTGAGATTCTAGAAGATGGAGAAATTGTTAAAGCCAATATGACAAACAAAATAATTACTGGAACTTTGGAATTTACTAAGAAGGATTTATCTACAGGTGAATCTCTTCCAAATACTTTAATAGAAATTTATAATGAAAATGATGAATTAGTATTTTTAGGAAAAACTAATGAAGAAGGAAAAATAATTATTAAAGATTTAGAATATGGCAAATACTATATTCTAGAAAAAGAAGCTCCAGAAGGTTATATTCTTAATCAAGAAAAAATGTTTTTCGAGATTCTAGAAGATGGAGAAATTGTTAAAGCTACAATGGAAAATGAAAAGGAGGAAATGCCCGATACATTTAATGCCGATTTAAAAGATTTGTTTAAAATTTGGGGAATGGCTTTATCAGGTATTATATTAATAACATATGGCAAAAAACAAAATTAAATTTTTTAAATATGTTGGTTTAACTTTATTGCTTTGTTCTATATTTGGTTGTTGGAAATTTGTTAATAACAAAGAAGTAAACAAAAAAGAAACGGAGAAAATAATCTCCGAAAATTTCTATAATTCATACGCTAAAGTTGATAATATTGCTTATAATCCTATTCAAAATGATATTGATTTAACAAATGATTATGTTGGATATATAGAACTGACAGATTACAACATTAAAAGATTAATCATTAGTACTACCGATAAAATACTACTTGATAAAGGTTTTGTTGGAATCTTGAAGGGTTCTGCTAATCTAGATGATGAATACGGCAATATTATCCTTGCTGGTCATAGTATTATTAATGTTTTTCAAAATCTACATTATACAAAAGTTGGTGATACTATTAAATTAGTATCTCATTTAAAAGAATATAATTTTACTATTGTAGAAAAACACATAATAGCTGATGATGATTTTTCTTATTTTAAACAAAGTGATAATCAAAAAATTTTAACTCTCGTTACTTGTGAAAATAATAATAAAAAACGTCTAGTTGTTATTGCTAAGTTGCAAGATTAATTTATTTGCAACTTTTTATTTGTTTGCAAAGTTCTTAAAGAATTAAGAACCGCAATTAAAGTAACTCCAACATCAGCGAAAACTGCTTCCCACATAGTCGATATGCCAATTAAAGTAAGTAGCAATACTATTACTTTTATAGCAATTGCTAAAATAATGTTTTCTCTTACTATCTTCATCGTTTTTGTTGATAGCTTTATGGCATTATTAATCTTTTTTAACTCATCAGTCATAATAACAATATCTGCTGCCTCAATAGCGCTATCAGCGCCTAAAGCTCCCATAGCTATTCCAATATCTGCCCTTGCTAAAACGGGTGCATCATTGATTCCATCACCTACAAAAGCTAACTTGTTGTCCTTTTTATTTTGCAATAATTCATCAACAATTTTTACTTTATCTTGAGGAAGAAGATTTGCATATACTTCATCAATATTTAAACTTTTAGCAATATCTTTGCTAGCATCTTCTTTATCTCCCGTCAGCATAACTATTTTTTCAACACTATTATTTTTTAGTTCATCTATCATTAGTTTTGCATCCGCTTTAATTTCATCGGCAATTACTAAATAACCTTGGCATTTTTTATCTATGCAAACATACACAATAGTTCCTAGTTCATCATGGTTTAAAGCATCAATATTATGATCTATTAATAATTTTTCATTTCCGATTAAAATCGTAACATTATCTATTTGAGCTTCAATACCATAGCCCGATAATTCTTTAACTTTTTTTATTTTGCTTTTCTCAATTTGGCCTGTATAGGCTTTCTTAATAGCTATTGCAAGAGGATGAGTTGAAAAATATTCAGCATGTGCAGCATACTTTAACAACTTGTCTTCGTTTATGTCCCTAGTCACAATTTTCTGAACGTTAAATGTTCCCTTGGTAAGAGTTCCTGTTTTATCAAAAACCATAGTATCTACTTTAGATAGTGCCTCGATATAATTGCTTCCCTTTATTAATATTCCCATTTGGCTTGCTCCCCCAATAGCACTAAAAAAGCTTAAGGGAATTGATACAACTAAAGCACAAGGACAAGATACAACCAAAAAAGAAAGGGCTATATATAATGCATCATTAAAACTTTGACTAGTCAATAAGGGAATAAAAATAGCGATAACTATAGCTAAAAGTACTACAATTGGAGTATAATACTTAGCAAATTTAGTAACAAAATTTTCTGATTTAGTTTTTTTACTATTAGCATTTTCAACTAAATCTAATATTTTACTAACAGTTGATTTAGCAAATTCTTTTTTTACTTGAATTTTTATTAAACCATTTAAATTAATACACCCACTATAAACTGAATTACCTTTTTCGGCATCTACTGGCATAGGCTCACCGGTAATTGCCTTAGTATCTATACTCGATGTCCCTTCAATAATAGTTCCGTCTAAAGGAATTTTCTCCCCAGGCTTTACTACGATAATATCATTTATTCTTACTTCATTTGGATTTACCTTTTTTATCTCATTATCAACGTACAAGTTAGCATAATCTGGTCTTATGTCCATAAGCTCAGTTATAGATTTACGGGATTTATCAACAGCAAGGTCTTGAAAAAATTCGCCAATTTGATAAAAAAGCATTACTGATACAGCTTCAGGCAATTCATTGATTGCTATTGCTCCAAGCGTAGCAACAGACATCAAAAAATTTTCATCAAATACTTTGCCTTTAAAAATATTTACTAAAGCTTTTATTAAAATTTCTAATCCGACAATTAAGTAGCTAACAATATATAAAGCATAATTTATCCAACTATAATCAAATTTAATAAACGTAGAAATTAAAAGCAATACAAAAGAAATAATTATTTTAAGTACATCTTTTTTCATATTATCTTCCTTCTTTATGTTCGATATGCTCAATACCTATCTCGATAACCTTTCTAACATGTTCATCATCAAGCATATAATAAACTTCTTTCCCTGATTTACGGCATCTTACTATCCCACTTCTTCTTAAAGTGCCTAGTTGATGTGATATTGAAGATTTGCTCATACCTAAAACATTAGCTATATCACATACACACATTTCCTCATTATCAAGAGCAAATAATATTTTTATTCTTGTACTATCACCAATTATTTTATAAAAGTCTGATATTTTATAAAATAAATCATCACTTAGCATCTGCCTATTTACTTTATCTACAACATCTTGATGAATAACATTGCAATCACACGCAAACTCATTTTTTGCCATAAATCTCCTTATTAATTTATCCAACAGTTGAATATATCTTCATCTATAATAAGTATAGTTGAACAACCATTCATTTGTCAACAAAAATTTATGCACAAAAAAAGGCAAATACTTGCCCTTATATTATTGTTTAATATTAATTAGTAGTTTCTAAAGTTCTAGCACCCTTACCATTCATAATATCAATATAAACTATGAATTCTGCTTCTTTACCATATTTAGTAATTACTTCAATTATAGTGCCTTTTACATAATCAAGTATATTTCCGCTATTAGTATCGTATGAATTAAATAAGTTAACTAAAGCTTGATAATCTTCCTCATTAAGTTTAACAGATTTTAATCCAATATCAGCTTCATCATTTAAAGATAAAAAATACTTCCAATTTTCGCCATCAAATACTTTATAAGCCTCTATATGTAGATTAGGTGTGAAATCTTCATAGTTACTTACATCAATATAATTGTAACATGAGCTATTCCCATCAGCCTTTGGATATTCACTATATCCTTGAACGTAATACATATTATCAACATTCCATCCTGATCCACCATCAAAATATGCTAATTCATTATTATCGTCAAAAACCGCACAATAATAGCAATGACTACCATAATATTGTAAATTAATAGATAACACTTTGTTTACTACATCATACGTAACAGATGCAATGATAGCATCATCATTTCTAAATTCGATTCTATTAAATCCATCATTTTTTTGAATTTCATATTCGGCTTTTGGATAAGTAGCAATAAAGTTATTTAAGAATTCTATACAACTTTTAATTACAGAAATATTTGAATAATCAAAATCTAAACCTATTTCTTGCAATAATGCTGCATTTACAGCTTCTACAGAATCAGTAACTGGATTAGGTTTAGCTTCTTCATCTGAAGTATCTACTTTTGGATTATCCACCTCATCAGTTACAGGATTTTGCTCATCGTCTATAGCATTTAAATCAGCTTTTAAAGCTTGATTTTCATCTGCTAAAGCCTTATTTTGATCCCCCAACCTTTTATTTTCTTCTGTTAAATCTCTATTATTCTCTTCTAATTGTTCAATTTGCTCTAAAGCTTCTTTATATTCCTCATCAGAAACTCTTTTTTGTGAACATCCGGCTACTAAGCCTAATTGTAATACAGCAAGTAGTCCCGCTAAATTTCTTTTAATTTTTGAATTTGTCATTATATAATCCCCCTTAAAATAATTTATTGTCATATTTCATCAATATTATTAGTTAGTACTCGTTAGTACTCTAGCGCCAGTATCATTTATAATATCAACATAAAATTGAAGTTCATCTTCTTTACCATACTTTTGAATAATTACGATTAAGGTGTCTTTAATATAAGGTAAGAAGTCACCACATGTTGCATCATAAGAGCTAATTAACTCTTTTAAAAGATCATAATCTTCTTTTTGAATTAATACCCGAATCCTTTCATCATGATTTAACCTGTTTGTAAATTCTAAGCAATAGTCATTATAAGTTGTATAGCAAACTGCGGCAATTTGAATATCATATTCAACAGCACCTTCTTCATTTCCTACAGCTTTTTTGGCAACTCCTACAGACTCATCAACGTGAAGACTTGAACTAACTGTATGCTCTTTTGAATAGATATACTCGTCAGTATCCCATGTCAAATAATCTGAAACAAAAACGGAAGAAAGACCATTATCATCGTTAAAATAAAGTGTACAATAGTAATGATTTAGACTATCACCATAGTTAGTAAGCAAATTTACTGTTTTATGATCCCCTGAACCATATATTGTGGCAACACAAATTCCATCTGCCATCAATCTAATATGGTTGGAAGAAACGATATAAGTAACTTCTTCATAGTTACTTAAAAAACTATTAAAGTAATTAATAACATCTTGTATTTCAGGTGTATTTAAACGCTCAAAATCTATGCCTATTTCTTGCAATAATGCTGCATTTATTATATTATCCTTTTCTGTAGGATTAATATCTATCTCTGGATCATCAATTGGCGCACTTGGATTATTTTCATTTTTGGCACTTAACTCATCTTTTAAAGTTTGATTTTCATCTGTTAAAACCTTTTTTTCATCTTCTAATGCCTTATTTTCTTTTGTTAAAGCCCTATTGTCATCTTCTAATTGTTCAATTTGCTCTAGAGCTTCTCTATATTCCTCATCAGAAACTCCTTGTTGTGAACATCCGGCTACTAAGCCTAATTGTAATACAGCGAGTAGTCCCGCTAAATTTCTTTTAATTTTTGAATTTGCCATCACACAATTCCCCCTTAAAATTGTGACATATTATATCATCAAAATCATATCTTGTCAAATTCGCCTAATATTAGCTACTCTTTTCTTCTACTTTATGAATAATGTATTCTTTTATCTCTTCAAAGCTCATATTATAGACTACAGACAATTCATTATATAGATATTTCTCAGCTTGAGTAAAATAATCACTATCTTTTTCACTAATCTTTTTCTTATTTTTTAACCGATTCTCATTACGTAAATATGTTGTCTTAATAATTTTAATCAAATCTTCATGCGTACCACTATGGAATAACTCTTTATAAGTATTTTCAATATACTTACTATCAATATTTTCTAAAGGTTCTATATTTACGATATTATTGATTAAATAATCGGCTTCTTTTTTGCTTAGCAAATCTCTTATATAACCCATCTTATTATCTACAGGAACATCAATAATCAAAGATTCATCACAAATAGGAACTAATACATAGTAACAGTTGCCATTTAAATTGTTTTCTTTAATCTCTTTAACTTTACAAACATCTTTCTTATATACGACATAATCATTTACTTTATACATAATTTATCCTCTTTTTTAAGTTCACTTCGGAGGAGAAATATTCCAGTAATAAAAGCTAAAACATCCGCGATTATGGCACTATATAGCATTGTTACAACACTATGGCTTAATGAAGCAATAATTATAATAGCTGGTACAAAGAAAATAACATCTCTAGCAAGAGCCAATATAGTAGATTTAATACTGGATCCCATAGATTGAAGCAATATAGATAAAGACTTTGTTATACAGGTTAGGATAATGCCTCCCAAAAAAATTCTTAAACAATATTTAGCGTATTCAAGATATTCAAATGTATTGCCTTTACCAAATATATTAATAATAAAGGTTGGAAAACACTCAAATAATATAAAGGCAATTGTACCAATTAGAAAATTAGTTATTAAAATATATTTAATAGTTTCTTTAACTCTTTTGATATTGCCAGCTCCCATGTTATACCCAATTATAGGCATACCACCCAAAGAAACACCAATAACAATTGATATAACAATACCAAAGACTTTCATACATATTCCAATAACGGCAAGAGGCGTTACAACCCCATAAGCATTACCTGAACTAGCAATTGTATCATATCCATATTTACTTACCAAATTGTTAGCAACAGCAATAATTATTACAATGGCAAGTTGAGTTATTAAGGATGCCAGTCCTAAAGATAATGACTTTTTACATACTTCTTTATCAAGTTTAATAGACTCTTTATTTATTTTAAATGACTTGGCTTTCTTTAAATATATAATACTTATAATAAAAGTTAAACTTTGGCCTATAATAGTTGCTATCGCAGCACCCTTAACGCTCATCTTAAAGCCAAAAATAAATAGAGGATCCAAAATGATATTAGTTATTGCTCCAACCACAGTGGCAGCCATAGCATATTTTGGACTGCCATCACTTCTAATGGAAGCATTTAATCCTTGCCCAATGATATAAAAAGGAAGACCATAGCAAATGATTTGCAAATAATCTTTGGCATATTGATAACACTCTATTTCATTTGGGTTAGCTCCAAAGACTTTTAAGATTTGTTTGCTAAAAACAAGGCCAAAAACAGTTATCACTAAGGAGATAACAATTAATAATATAAGTCCATTACCCACTGCCTTATTAGCTTTTTCTTTATTTTTGCTTCCTAATGATAAATTAAATAAAGCTGCAGCTCCATCTCCTACTAGTAAAGCAAAAGCTAAAGCAATAACCGTAAATGGATAAACTATATTAGTTGCAGCATTACCAAAAGCTCCGGCCTTACTCCACCCAATAAATATTTGATCTACAATATTATAAAGAGCTGCAACTACCATACTGATTACGCAAGGTACAGCAAACTTTATTATTAGTTTTGAAATTTTATCTTTTCCTAAATCAATTTTTTTCATGAAAACTCCTTTTTAAACATAAAAATACGTAAGCCCTTTTCAATTGGACTTACGCATAATAGCTACTCATTGATAAAATTGACTTAATATTTTTGAAACATCCTGATTGTATCACAAAATCTAATTTTATGTAAGAGTTTTATTTTTAACTAAGTTTGTTCGGATGCCTTTCATTATATAGTGTAATAGCTCTTTTTAAACCATAGTCTTTAGCCAAATTCAAATAGTAATCGGCAAGATCATAGTTAATTTCAGTACCACAACCATTATAATAAAAATTTGCTCCTAAATCATATATTGCGGCTATATGGCCATTATCAGCACAATATTTTATTATTTCAAAAGCTTTAGCATTATCTTTTTCGATATTACCAAGACCAAAGTAATAATAAGCTCCAAGCACAAAGGTAGCATATATTCTTTCTATTTCATCAGTACTTGGACTGTTAATGATTTGCATTATTTTAGGATAAGCCTCTACTAATAGTTTTTTAGCAATAGCCTCATCTTTTACAAGAACATTTCCAAGTCCTAGTTCATATGATATGCCTAAAGAGTAAAGACAAAGGGGATAATCAATCTCAGCTCCCTTATTATAATAATACAAAGCTTTATCATAATCTTGAGTTAAGCCATTTTCTTCAAGATCATAACTTCTTCCTAATATGTAATATGCAAAACCACTATCTTGTGCCAAAAGGTCCTGTACATTAAACTTTATAATTTCTTTTTCATTCATTTACAAATAACTCCTTTATTTATTGTAGTTCCATATACCTAATTGACCTTTAGCGGCAATAGGTTTAACTAAAGTTTTAATATCTTTTAGGATCCAAGCATATCTACCAGGCTCATAAAGACCGGATACATAATCTTTTGGTTTATTCTTTTTAACCTCTTCAATAAACTCATCTGTCATTTCAATACAATCTACAAGTTCACAAGAGCAAATAATATTACCATAGTTTAAATCATCTAAATTAGTTAAAGCCATTAAATCAGTTCGTTTCATATCTTCTTTAGTTATTTTAGAAGCACTAGCATGGATATATAATGTTCCTCTATAGTTTGTTCTCCAGCTTCTTGTTTCAATTGTTTTTATGCCATTTTTTATAAGGGTAGCAAATGGTTCTCTTAAACTTAAAACTTTCATATTATTACTTCTCTTTCTATTTATATTTTAGATTTTATCCCTATATACATTGCATACCTGCACATTTCAATAACTTAAGGTTTTGTCATTTCAAATTCTAGCTTTCCACCATTGTCGCTAAATAATCTATCTTTTTCATTAAAGTAGGCATAATAATCTTTAGCTTTAGAAAAATCTATCATTTTAATCCTCCAAATTTTCAATATAATTATAGCATAAGATTCTAAAGCAAAAAGTCATTGCACCGATTTATTTATAAAATTTTGGGGGGAAGTTATCATATTGCACATAAAAAGCAAGCTAAAATTTTGCTTGCTTAAAAATAAGTTTTAATTATTTATTTTCTTCGCTATCAATTAAATCATACTTATAGTCAGCTAAATAACTTAAATAGTTTTGATAGCCTCCTTCTTCATCACCATTTTTAAAGAAATAAACATTTGATAAGCATCCTCCACAAGTTAATTTTTTATACCATCTAACTTCGATTGAATTACCAGTCTTTTTGTCTTTTCCTTTTAAAATAATAGCACCTTGGCCATCAGTTGTCATATAGCTATCATCTTCACTCCATTTTTGATTTAGGACACAATAGTCTAAATATTCCCCTACTGTATGGCTTCCTAAAAGACCAATAGTATGATTTCTTTGCTCTATCATAGCATCAGTAAATTCAAATTTAGTATTTTCTTCATTTTTACTTCCACATCCAGTTAATCCAATAGTTAAAACACCAATAAGTACCATTATTAATATTTTCCTTTTCATTTTTATCCTCTCTTTCGATACCATTATAGCATGGATTATCAATTTGTTTAAATATTTTTTATAATTAATATGAGAAATATCCTCTTTTTCACTATCCCAAATACTTCTTATTTTCCTTGCAAAATAAGTTTGAACTTGTTTTCAACTGGTATTTCGTTAAATCTATTTTATACTTTTCAATTTTTCTTTTTTATCTAAATATTGATAATTAAGATTATTTTGACTACTTATTACTGATTTACCAAGTTTTTGTTCTAAATTATCTCTTGCCACTTTAGAAACATTACCACCCATTTTAGCAATCGCTTTATTTTGCTCTAATCCATAAGGTCTATGTTGTTTAGCTAGTTCTCTCGTTGCAATTTCTCCTAAGTCAGTAAGAGCAATTTCGATATCAGACATATTATCTCTCAAAGATTCTTTTCTAATACTTTTATATGCTTTATATTCACTTGCTTTCATACCAGACCATTCTTTATATATCTCATTTGTTAATATTCCATATTCATAATCTTTAGAAACACCTCCATCTTTCCATATATCAGTTAATTTATTTCTATCTAATATTCCTTTTAATCTGGCTTCAATCCATTTATCAGAATATCCTCTTTTTCTATAATAATCTATGGCCCTTTTAATAGCAAGTTCAGGATCAAATACTTCATCGATTCTTTCGCTTCCCAAATTTGCTAACCATAGTTTGAATGGTTCTGCTTTTGGGCTTGGAATTGACTCTATTAGTCTAAATATTCCATTTGTATCTAGAGTATCAGTACTACGCATTTTTCCATCTTTAGCTTTGAATTTCAAACTCCGACAATTTGTCGGAAGTTCACTTCCTTCATCATTAGTTAATCTTCTTTTAAGAGTAGTCCAATAATCACTAGAATCTTTGCTATCAGTTAAAACACCAATAACATCAACTACACTAAAATAATAATCTCCTTTCTCAGTATCCCAAATGCTTCTTATTTCTTTGCCATCAAAAAGATTTGAGATTGTTTCTAATTTGTTTTGATGCATTATTAAAACCTCCTTATATAATCTCATTATATAATAAGAACATTTGTTTGACAATGTGCTTTTTTAATTATTTTATCTATTTATGGTATAAAAAACAAACCTATAAATTAGGTCTGTTGATATGTTTTTCTAATTATTTAATTTATTATATTCTTCATCAGTCACAGGTTCTAACCACTCATTTGAAGTTTCTTTTCCTGGCACTTCAACCGCTATATGGCTAAACCAAGAATCTTTTCTTGCTCCATGCCAGTGTTTCACATTCGCAGGTATCACTATAATGTCACCTGGCGATAATTTTTGGGCTTCTTTACCTTCTTCCCCATAATATCCATATCCTGCTGTGCAAATCAAAACTTGTCCTCCACCAGATTTAGCGTGATGAATATGCCAATTATTTCTACATCCTGGTTCAAATGTTACATTTGCAAAACTAATTCCATTTTCCGTTTTTGCAATAGGATTTAAATAACTATTACCTGTAAAATACTTTGCATATACATCATTTGGCTCACCTAAGCCAAATACATTGACCTTATCAAACTCTTCTTTATTCATGTTGATCACTTCCATATACCTCCTCAATTAAGGGGAATGTACTCCAGGCTTTTGGCCACCCACAGTAAAATGCTAATTGAGTTGCTACTTCAACGACTTCCTCCTTTGTAAGACCATGTTCTTTACCGATTTGTAAATGGGCTTTTAATTGTGGATATAGCCCCATCGCAAATAGGGCTGATATAGTTATTAAACTTCTATCCCTTGCTGATAATTTATCTTCTCTTGACCATACCTCCCCAAATAATACATCATCATTTAATTCGGCAAATTTAGGTGCAATATTACCTAATTGATCTCTACCTGCTGTTTGTTTCTTCATTATTTTTCCTCCTCCAAACTTTTCAGTTTTCTATATTATCCAACCTATTATATCGCTATTTGATACATTACTTGCGAACCTTTTAGCACTAACAAAGTTAAGATTACTATAAGTATTTTTTAAAGTATTAAAACTATTTATTACACTTGATCCACCTGATGTTGCAAATACATAGATTTTTTTGTTTTCAAGGGTGTTTTCTTCAATAAATGTATTGATAATTCTAGGAGCTAAATCCCACCATACAGGGAAACCAATTAAAACAGTATCATAATCACTTAAATTAGAAACTTTGTTTTTTACCTCTGGTCTTGATGATGGATTATTCATTTCAACTGATGATCTACTATTTGCATTGTTCCAATTTAAATCCTCATTTGTATATTTGTATGCAGGTTCAATTTCAAATAAATCACCACCTGTAATATTAGCAATTTTACTTGCTACATCCTTTGTTACACCACTAGCGGAAAAATAGCTTACTAAAATTTTACTCATAGATTCATTCCTCCTTAATAATTTAATCCATTAACCCAATTTTTTACTTCATCTTGAGTAGCACTAGATGAAAACCTTTTACCACCACTATTAAGTTTTACTAATTTGGTTTTAAAGTTAAAATTAGCTTTAATTTCTTCGTGTTCTAGCTTCTCTATTATATTTTCGTTCATTACCTTTTCATTCTCCTTTTATGTTTCTTTTCCATTTAATAAAAAGGATACTCCAAACCCTAAAATTAGAATAAGTACAATAGCAATAATTACATATATTATCTTCTTTTTCATTTTAAATTATCCTTAAAATTTTTCTGCGTTTATTAAAATCGTCTATTTTAAATTATTATTTTTTTCTTGTGACATAAATCCCTATAAGAGAACATATAAATACTATTGGTGCTACTCTTACAAAAAGCCATACAAAACTGTGAACCCCAACTCCCAAAACCGCTAATTCTGGATCATTATAATCCCACTTCATGTATTCATTTCCTAATATGATTAATCCTATAAAAATAATTATTATAAGAATACATATACATATAAATAGCCATTGCCAAATTTTTCTTTTTGTTTCTTTTTGCCTTGCCAATTGTAAATTTATTATTTCTAATTTTTCTGATATTTCCTTTAAGGAATCTTCTTTTTGTTCTTTAATATTTTCTCCAAGTAGTGTACTAACTGATGTATCTAAGGCTTCAGATAAAGAAACTAATAATTCAGAATCAGGAACTGACAAGCCTTGTTCCCATTTTGAAATTGTTTGTCTTACTACATTTAATTTAATAGCTAGTTCTTCTTGCGATAGTCCTTTTGCTTTTCTAATAGTCTTAATATTGTCTTTTAACATAATAATTTTCTCCTTCACAAAGGATTATAATGCTAAATGTATCGTTGCCTCAAGCAATGCATATTAACATTTGATATATAACTTAGCGGTAGCGACAAATTAATAAATTTCATGATTATAGCTTTCAAGCAATTCATGACATTTTTGGTTTTCAATTTGCTGAATTTCTAAAATATCTTTTTCTTTATTTTCTAAATAATCGTATATCATATCATCTCTAAATCCAACTTTTGCAACATCTTTTCTATTAGTTACAAAATATACTTTTTTAATGTTAGCCCAAATAATTGCCGACAAACACATAGGACAAGGTTCGCTTGTTGTATAAATAGCACATCCTGTTAAATTATGAGTATTTAATCTTTTACAAGCATCACGAATTGCAATTATTTCGGCATGAGCTGTAGGATCTTTTTCTTTTAAAACTTTATTGTTACCATAGCCAATTATCTTATTATCTTTAACAACAACAGCCCCGAATGGACCACCCTCTAAATTTTTAACTCCTAATTCAGCAAGTTCAATTGCCTTTTCAAAATATTCCTCCATATTGTACCTCTTTATCTTTTTATATATAAATCCTTGCAAGTATCTAATACTATATCTTTTAGTGTTTCTTTGTCATCTA
>CANPXU010000012.1 GCA_947586825.1 uncultured Bacilli bacterium
TTTGGTGAACAACTAGCTTTGCAAATACTAATTTCCATTCTTAAAATGGATATTAATTACCACTATGAAAATGTTTCCTTTATCTTTACAAAAGATGGTATAAGAAGTCTAGCACCTCCATTTGATCATGAATATTCAATTCCTTTTTTATTTCCAGATGATGATATGTTAAGTTTTAACTACTTTGGAACATATTGCCAGACTTTAATGACTAATAAAGCTATCAATAATGGTATGAATTCAGAGTTCATTTTAAAAAATATTATAACTATTTGTAAAAAATATCCTAATTTAGTAAAGACCTTTTTGGCAGGTTTAAAAAGACTTATTGATGATTTATCTAAAACTGATTTAGTATTTCCCACTGAATTCTCGGAAGCTTTCTCTTCTCATTTATTTGAGGTATATGAAGCTATTTATAAAGAGCATGAAACTAGTCAAAAACTTTCTGATATTCGCAAGTTCAGTTTATCGTTTATCGATATGGCTAACTTTTCTGATGTAGTTAGACAAAGCGTTATCCAAAGTGCCACCATTTTGTACCGTAATCTAGAAATGAATTTAGATGCTCAAAAACTCGTAAGGAAAGAAGGTTAAAAGTTTATAAAATTTATTTACAATGAAAAGTTAAATATGTTATTATAAGTCTTATATCGAAAAGGAGATAGCTATGCAATCTGAAGAACAAGCATTAAAAAGAATTCAAAAATATATTGATTTAAATGTTTATAATAAAAACGCTGTATTATGGAAAATACCTACAGAAGCAAGGACCAAAAAAGTTATTGAGTTAATTTTATCACGACCGGATATATTTAATATAGATAAAGAACTTAGTATTATTCCTCCAGAGCTAATTGATGATGAAACAAAGATTAAGTGTATCTTATATAATCCTAGCAACTTTAATGCTTTATCAAGGTATAGATGTGATATGCCAATGATGGTGGCTTTTATGATGTCTAAAAAAATGCATGATTTTTTTATAAGTCAAGGAGCTCCCGTTTTAGGATATGTTTATCCAAGAGTTTATGTTCCGGAAGCCGTATCTAACAATAGAGCTGAAATAAATGCGATTATTGAAAAGATAAATATTAATTTTACTTCCGCTTATGCTGTGCAAGATTATAAAGATTTTATTCATTATGTGGCTCAAAGAATAATGGCTTATTTCAATCCTGAGATAGAACCGGAAATATTACCTAATGTTGTCCCTTTTGGGGTACCAAATCCTTGTGCATCAGACTTTGATGATTTACCTGCAGTACCTGAAGTTGAAAAGCCTGAACCTAGAGTTGCAATCCTTATATCAGGATGTGGAAAATCTGGTAAAACAACGATTGGTAAGAGTTTAGCTAGCCGTATTAAGGGTGCCACTTTCATAGATTCGGATCAATTACTTGAAGATGATTTGTATGGTCTTCCTTTGGCAGAGGTACTTCCTGAAGATACAAACATTATTGTTTTTGCTGATCTTTTTGCTCATCGCTATTTTGCTCCGGAAGACTTTGCTAGTTATAGTGTAGTAAATATTTTAGTACAACCTTTAAGTAGTGATCTTGATGCAGAACATGCACGTTATAGAGCATCAGAGTTTAGAGCTTTAAATAATCCTATAATTGCCATAAATGATTATACGGAAAAAAGCCTTGATGATTTAGTACCTAAATTAGTAGAAAAGATTTCTGAAAGAATTGGAACACCTTTAGAAATGGTATATCCTAGTGCTCCTGGAAAGAAAGGCTCTTCCATGAAAAGAAAGAGATTAAGATAGCATTAAAAAAGATGCTATTTTTTTAAGCATCAATTTAGGATGAATACGCCAATATTTAAGTAAAGAGCAAAACACAGCCATAACAGATATGGTATTTGTAAATAAGTTGCAATCTTATCTACTTTAAAATATAAAATCATTAATTTTATTAATAACATTATAATTAGTACTATCCATATTGCTCCTAGTAAATATAGATTAAAATTAAAGAAGATAAAGGGCCATATTAAGTTAATAGCAAGTCCTAAGTAATATGTGGAACTTATTTTATCATCGTTAGTTTTTCTTTTACTTAAATAAAAAGATACTCCCATTAAAATGTATAATATTGACCAAACAATAAGAAAAACAATTCCCGGTGGACTTAAAGGTGGCTTACTAAAACTTTGATATTCTTTAGTTTTAATAAAAATACTACAAATACCGCCAAGTATTAAAGGAAGGAATATTGTTAAGCCATTTTTTAATATACTTTTATATTTCATATTATTAATATACGAAAAAATAGTTAGTTTTATGACTAACTATTTTCTTAAAAGTGAATAATGATCATTTTCATCTTTTTGTTCTTGATAAGTAATTTTTTCTCCATCAGCATCAACATCAATAGTAATGGCAAAGTTTTGGTTAGGATCTAAAGAAAGCTTTACTAATGACTTTTCCGGTTTTGTGAAAACAGTAATAAAGAAGTACTTATACATTAAGTTTCTCTCGATAGGTCCATGGACAGCACCAATATTTAAGTAGCTATTACCAATGTCCTCAATTTTAGAAACAACCGTTTCTGTATATGGAGCTTTAGGATCCATTCCTTTTCTCTTACGATATTGATTTAAATCTTTGCCTCCAATAACGTCTGGTCCGAAGAGAGCATCATTATTTGGAAGACCAAGCTCACTACTAAGTTCACTTACATAAGCTGATGTAAGCATTTGTAAATATGGATAATTCTCTAATACAAAATCATGATTAGAAAAACCGATTATGCCATATTCATCTGAGCTGACACCAAGTTGATGGCTCCATAAGTCTTTTAAAGGATTAATGTAATACCAGCCATTATCTCCCTCGACTATTAAAGCAAATAAAGGTACTTTACCTTCTTCAGTCTTACTAGCTTGGATAACTTTTGATCTAATATCAAATCTTGCTAGTACTTTTTGATAAGCTTCACATAGGGTTACACAGAATACGTTAGGAGCAATAGGCCTATATCCTCCATAAAAAAGTTTATATTGTTTTTGAGGAGAAGAAAGAAAGTAAAATAGGTCCCTTTGAAAATAGGGAGCTAGTTCGACTATAACATATCTAATTATTAAGTCCTTACTCCAATGGGGATTTACATTATTAAGTTTTTCTTCAATTGATTGCATAAACTTCCTTCTTTCAAAACGCACCCGATTATCATAACACTTTATTATTTCAAAATAAACAAAAAATTGTATATTTTGCACATCTTAACACATAAAATGTATGGACAAATCTTCTCGGGTTTGTTATACTACTTGCGAGTAAATTAATTACTCCTTGCTTCTTTGTATAAGGAAGCCGAATAGACCATAAGGAGGTGAAAAAGATGGACAAATACGAAATCATGTTTATTATTAAAAATACTATTGAAGATGAAACAATTGCTAAAGAAGCTGAAAATCTCCAAAAATTAATAACTAATGATAAAGGTAAAGTCATCGAATTCAAAGAAATGGGAAAAAGAAAATTAGCTTATCCTATTAAAAAAGAATTGATGGGTTCTTATTATGTTATGACAGTTGAAGCTAGTCATGATACAATTAAAGAATTTGACCGTAAAGTATTAATTAATGAAAATGTTTTAAGACATTTAATTATTAAAATCGAAGGAGAATAATAATGAATAAAGTTATACTAATAGGAAGATTCACTAGAGATCCTGAATCTAGAATGGGAGCTAATAATTCAGAAGTTGCAAGATTCTCACTTGCTTGCCAAAATGATTTTACTAATCGTGATGGTCAAAGAGATACTGAATTTATTAACTGTGTAGCTTTTGGTAGAACAGCTTCTACTATTAATAGATATTGCCATAAAGGACAACAAATAAGTGCTACAGGTAGAATTAAAAACAGTAGTTATGATGCTCCTGATGGAAGCAAAAGGTATACTACTGATGTAATAATAGATCAATTTGAATTTTTAGGAAGCAAAGATGGAAATAATGCTGCTTCAGGAAATTCATATGATGCTCCAAGTGATAGTAATTATAATGATAATATTGAAACTACTGATGTTTCAGAAGATCCTTATAAAGATTTCGGTGAAGAAATCAATATTAGTAGTGATGACTTACCATTTTAAAAAGGAGGAATTATAAATGGCAGAATTTTATCATAAAAAGAAAAAAATTTGTCAAATGTGTGCTGGAAAATCTGTAGATTATAAAGATACAATGATTATTAACAAATATATAAATGAAAAAGGCAAGATTTTACCTCGTCGTATGACTGGTGCTTGTGCTAAACATCAAAGACACATTGCTGAACAAGTTAAATATGCAAGATTTATGGCATTAATACCATATGTTAAAGATTAATAATAACTAGAAGACAATAACCGAAAAGTGTTATTGTCTTTTTTTAAAAACTAATATATGTTATAATAATACCGATTTAGGAGGCTTATTATGAAAGTAATATTACTTGCCGATGTTAAAGGCCAAGGTAAAAAAGATGATATTATTGATGTTTCTGTTGGCTATGCTAATAACTATTTAATAAAAAATAAGTTAGCAGTTGCATACACTGCAGGAAGTAAGAAAGTCCTAGATGAACAAATTAAAGTTCGCCAAGATAATGAAGATGCTTTAGTAGCATCACTTAATGAGATTAAAGCAAAACTTGAAAACAAGACAATTAAGTTTCAAGTTAAAACCGGAGCTCAAGATAAAGTTTTCGGCAAAATATCAACAAAACAAATTAGTGACGAACTACAAAAGATGGGTTATAAGATTGACAAGAAAAATATCTTATTAGACCATGAAATTGATGTCCTTGGTAATCATGAAGTTAAGATAAAACTTCATAAAAAAGTAGAATTTAATATTAATATAAACTTAGTAAAATAGGAGAATTATGGCAAGAGTAAAACCTAGCAATCTTGAAGCTGAAATGTCTGTCTTGGGTGTAGCTTTTATTGCACCTGACTTAGTTTCTAAAATTTGCGAATCGGTTTCTGAAGATATGTTTTATGATGAAAGAAACCGTTATGTTTTTAATGCCATAAAATCTTTATACGAAAGTAAAACACCTGTTGATATTACGACTGTAAAAAACGAACTTGATAAAAACAAAACTTTATCAACTGTAAAACTAGAACATATTTCGGATATTATTGATTCCGTTGTCACTAGTGCAAATATTGATTACTATATTCAAATGCTTTTAGATAGCTATACTAGAAGAATTTTAATTGATACTTCTGAAGATATTATTAGAGAAGCATATGATGATAAGGATGTAGCAACCCTTCAAGAAAGTGCTGAAAGAAAGATTTTGTTTGCTGTTCGTAATCGTCGAACTGGTGATTTATTATCGATTCAAGAAGCTTTAAGGGAAGCTCATGATAAACTTGAACAATTAGCTAAAAATAAAAGATTAGTAACCGGACTTGAAACCGGATTCTATGATTTAGATAAAATTACTACTGGTTTCCAAGGTGGGGAAATGATCATCCTGGCTGCTCGTCCAGGTATGGGAAAAACTGCCCTTGCTCTTAATATGGCTACTTATGCTGCAACTACTACTAAAAAAGCGATTGCCATATTTAATCTAGAGATGAGTGCTGATATGCTAGTTAATAGAATGATATCTTCCATGGGAAGAGTAGAATCTTATAAGCTTCAAACTGGTAACATGCAAGAAAGAGACTGGCAAAGATATAACGAAGCTATGGATCGTTTAGCTAAAACGAATATTTATATTGAGGCCGATAGTGCAGCAACGATATCTGAGATTAGAGCTAAATGTCGTAGACTTGCTACTAGTGAAACAGGCCTAGGCCTTGTAATTATTGACTATCTTCAACTTGTTAACTCTGGAGATAAAAAGACCGAATCAAGACAAGTAGAGGTATCTGATATCTCAAGATCTCTTAAAACTATGGCTTTGGAATTAAATGTACCAGTTTTAGCTTTATCTCAACTTTCAAGAACGGCAGAAAAAAGAGAGAGCAATCAACCTATTCTTTCAGATCTTCGTGAATCAGGTTCTTTGGAACAAGATGCCGATATGGTATTATTTATTAATAGGAAAGATTATTATGAACCTAAAAAAGATCAAAGAGAGACTATTGTTCCTGCGGAACTGGTTATTGCAAAACACAGAAAAGGTAGTTTGGGGACTATTGATTTAATGTTTGAACTTAGTATCGGTTCATTTAAAAGCGTTGTAAAAGATTTTAATAAGGATGAATAAAAATGAAGGTAAAAGAGATAATTATATGTACTTTGTGGTGTATACTAGTTCTTGGCTTATTTGCTGTCAACTATGTTACTAACAAACTAATTATTGGTGCTGATGAGGTATATGAAATATACTTAGATGGCAAGGTAATTGGTTACATAGCAGATGAAGATGAATTATATGATATGATAAATCATAAACAAAAGGATATAAAGAAACAATTTGGTGTTAATAATGTTTATCCTCCGAGTGATTTTCAGATTGTAAAAACTAATTCATATACAGCAGTAGTTGAACCTGTCGAAAAGATATACAATCAAATATCTGAACTTAGTAATTTTACGATTGAAGGGTATAGTATTAATATCAAGGGTGAGGATAAGGATATAACGATTAAAGTTCTTGATAAAAGTATTTTTGATAAGGCTTTAAATACTTTTATTATGGCTTTTATTGATGAAGATGAATATAATGCTTATATGGAAAATAGTCAACCGGAGATTGAAACAACTGGTAAGATTATTGAATCAATGTTTTTTGAAGAAACTATAACTATTAAAAAAGCTTTTATTAGTGTTGATGAACACATTTTTAATACTGCAGATGAATTAAGTCAATATTTACTTTTTGGCGAAAATGCTGAAATAAAAAATTATACTGTTAAATCTGGGGATACTATTGAGTCCGTATCTAATAGTAATAAACTTAACCCTAAAGAATTTTTAGTGGCTAATCCTAAATATAAATCTGAAGATAGTATGCTTATCATTGGTGATAATGTTAATATTACCCTTATTAAACCGATTTTATCTTATGGTTATGATGTTCATGAAGTCGCTGATATCAAAGATCCTTATGATGAAGAAATAAAATATGATTATACGAAAGATCCTTCATATGAAGTTATAACTACTGCGGGTGTTAATGGTGTTACAAGATCTACCTCTAAATATAGAGTTGTTAATGGCGAAACCCTAGCTGGTGCCCGTATCGTTGCTAGTGAAGAAATAACTAAGAAAGTAAATCAAGTAACAGTTAAGGGCATGCCTTACAATGGTGGAGGCTCTCAAAACTATGGCTCTGGTACTGGTCAATATGTTGATACAGGAACTAAGTGGCAATGGCCTACGAATACGCCATATATTATTACCTCATACTATGAATATCGTTGGGGAACTTTCCATGATGGTTTAGATATTTCAGGAACTGGATGTGGATCACCAATATACGCATCTGAGGCAGGAACGGTTTATCAATCAGCGTGGGAGCCTGGATCTTGCCAAGGTGGTGGCGAGTGTATTATTATTGGCCATGAAAATGGTTACTATACGATGTATGCTCATATGATGTTAGGCTCAAGACTAGTGTTCGAAGGACAACAAGTTCAAAGAGGACAAGTAATTGGCCGAATGGGTGATACTGGCGTGGCTTCAGGATGCCACTTACACTTTTCTGTATTTAATGGTATTCCATGGCGTACTGGTAGTACATTTAATCCATTGGCTCTATGGGGTTAATATGAAAATTTGTAATCTAGCAAGTGGATCATCTGGTAATAGTACATATATTCAAACGAAAAAATATCAAATATTAATAGATTTAGGAAAGACCAAAAAGTATTTAGTAGAGCAATTAGCTTCCATTGGAGTTAACTATGAAGATATTGACTATGTTTTTCTTACTCATACGCATGATGATCACATTTCCGCTTTAAATGTCTTTTTAAAAAATCATAAAGCAACTTTAGTTGTATCAAGAGAAATGTATAAACAACTAAGAGATATAGATAAAATAGAACATGTCTTAGTATATGATGATAACCCTATTATTGATAATCTAAATATTACGACATATAAAATGTCTCATGATGCTGGGGATACTAGAGCTTTTGTCATTGAAGAAGATGGAGCATCAATAGTATATATAACTGACACTGGTTATTTAAATGGTAAATATTTTAACTCTTTAAAAGGGAAAACCGCTTATTATATTGAATGTAATCATGATATAGAAATGCTTACTCATGGACCATATCCTATTTATTTGCAAAAAAGAATTTTATCAGATTTAGGCCACTTATCCAATAAATTTACGGGTATGTATCTTTCTAAATTAATAAATAATAATACTAATTATATTATGCTTATGCACTTAAGTGAAAAAAATAATAATGAAAAAATAGCTTTGGCAACAGTTAAGGAAGCTTTAAGAGATAATGATACTAGTAATATTAAAATTGAGTGTTGTAAGCCAAATACTCATGGTGAGGTAATTAATATATGATAAGAATTATAGCTCTAGGAAAAATAAAAGAAAAATATCTAGAAGATGGTATTAATGATTATCTAAAAAGAGTTAATAAATATCATAAAATAGAAATTATTGAGCTTAAAGATGATGTTGATATTTTAAAAGAAGAAAAGCAAATAATAAAGTACTTAAATAAAGATGAGTATAACATTTTAATGGATATTAAGTCAGAATTAATATCTAGTGAAGAACTAGCACATCTAACTTTCCAAAAATTAATGGAATATGGTAATATTAATATAATCATTGGTGGATCAAATGGTGTAACTGATAAAATTAAAATTTCAGTAGATAAATGTCTAAGCTTTGGTAGAATAACAATGCCTCATGGCGTTTTTCGGCTTATTTTACTGGAACAAATTTATCGATCATTTAAAATAAATAATAATGAAAGCTATCATAAATAGGTGAAATATGAAAAATAAGGAAATACGCAAACTATTTTTAACATTAATATTCTTTTCTTTATCAGGAGGAATATATTATAATTTCCAAGAAGTATGGCTTGCCGAAAATGGCCTTTCGGTAAGTACAATTAGTGTTGTTTATAGTTTGTGTGCCCTTATTACTGTATCATCTATTTTTTTGTGTAGTAATATTATTAAACAGAATAAAATAAAGAAGTTTGCATGTATATTCCTTTTTATAAAATCAATATGTATTTTGGGTTTATTTTTGTTAAATAACTCTGGATTAAATATAATAATAAAATTTTTAATAATGCTAGATTATGCTTTGGATGTTGAAATATATGCATGTGTTTATCCTATGATAAGTTTAATTACTAAGAATGATAAAATATATGCTGCTAGAGGTCTCACATATAGTTTTATGTATTATTTAGGTGTCGCAATATCTGCTTTGTGCTTAGGAAGAATAATTGGTAACTTTGTTATAAACAACAATCTTTATGTGTTGCTCGGAGCAATTCTTTCTTTTATGGCCTTAATTGTCTTACTTACAACAGATGTTAACAAGTATAATAAGAATGAAAAAAGTGAAAGAAATCTTTTGTTTAAATTATTAAATAAAATTAAACAAGATAAAATATCTATCATGTATTTAATTTCTGCTTTAGTGGGCCAAATTTCTTATAGTTGTATTTTAGGGATGCAAATATCTTTACTAGTTAATTTATATGGCCTAACTTCGAAAATAGCTTCGATGGTATATTTAGTGTTAGGCATTAGTGCTTCTTTATTTGGATTTATTGTACTATGGAAATTAACCTTTAAAAACAATTATGTTAATATAAGTATTAAGTTATTAGGAAGAGTTATAATTTATTTATTAGCATTTATTTTTAATAAAAATTTTTTATATGTTTTGGCTTTAATATATCCGGCCTTTACTGCCGAGAGTCATACTCATATAATTGATGCTCCATATATAAATAGGTATGAAGATAAGTATCAGTTAGCTTTCTGTAATCTAAAAGATATGACTACTTATTTAGGAAAATCTATAGGGGTACTTTTATGTGGTATAGGCATAAGATATGGAATAAGATATATCTTCGTTTTTGCATTTGTATTTGTGCTTATTCAATTGGTATTGTGTTATGTATGTTTGCATTTAAGAAATAAGGAAGCAAGGGAAGAGAAGTTATGATAGGGAATAATTGGGATGATGCCCTAAAAGTAATTTGGAATAGTAAAAATTTCAACAAATTTTATAATTCAGTTTTAGCTTTGTATGATAAAAAAATTATATACCCTCCGAAAGAAAATATCTTTAATGCTTTAAAGCTAACTGATTATGATAATGTTAAAGTAGTAATTGTTGGTCAAGATCCTTATCATGGCGAAGGTGAAGCTCATGGTCTTTCTTTCAGTGTCCAAAAAGGTATTAAAATTCCGCCTTCACTTCAAAACATTTATAAAGAGTTAAATGATGATTTGAAAGTTCCCATTAGAAATGATGGCGACCTATCAGGTTGGGCTAAACAAGGGGTACTACTTTTAAATAGTGTTTTAACGGTTGAAAAAGATAAACCAGCCTCTCATAGTAAGATTGGTTGGGAATTATTCACGGACTATATAATTAAACTTCTTAATACAAGACAGGATCCTATCGTGTTTATTCTATGGGGAAATTTTGCTCGAAGCAAAAAGAAATACATTATAAATCCTCAACATTTAGTTATAGAATCAGCCCATCCAAGTCCTTTTTCTGCAAGCTATGGCTTCTTTGGTAGCAAACCATTTTCTCGAACTAATGATTTCCTAGTAAAAAATAAAAAAGAACCTATTGATTGGTCTTTATAGAGAACTTTCAACAGGTTCTTTTATTTCATACGAGTTTTTAACACTTATCTTGGCTATTTTGGCTACTACTTTAGTATAGCCTTTCATTTGTTTAAATAAGTCATTATTATTTTTATTAAAGAAGACTTTATTAGCTCTTATTATTTGATCAATTTGTTTTATTTCACTTAATGTTTTATTGAAAGCCTTAGTATCTAATTTTTTATTATCTTCTTTAAGATTAATCATTATTTGTAAATATTCATTTAGTTCTTTATCAAGTTCATAATTATTTAAATTTCTCTTTTTTAAATTGCCAAATTCTTTTAAATAATCTTTGCTGGTAACCACACTTTTTATTTTTTCATAAAGCTTATCCATTAACTCTTGTTTTTTAGCTAGGTTATCTGCGATTATATTATTTGAATTATCCATTTTAATCTTAATAATTGATATCTTGTTATAAGCTGTGAAGTAGAGTATTAAACATATACCAACTATAGTAACGAGAATAAAGAACACAATTAATAATGGTCCCATATCATTATCACCTTTTCTAATTATATATTATTACAGTAGCTTTTGCAAAACAATTTATTTGTCCTTTGTAAATAGTAAATCCTTTAATAATTTATAGTTTATTAATACATATGTACCAACACTTATTATGCCTATTAAACCAAGATAAATAGCATTATAGATAAAGCCTTCACCAAGAGTTGGCATAAATTTTTGATATACTAAACATATAGCTATAAATACAAGAATCGTTCCAATTAGTCTAGGTAGTTTTTTAAATGTATCAATATATTTAATTTTTTCTTTTTTGTTAAGTACAATAAGTGGAATACCCAAAGAGATTAGATAGCCGACTACGGTGGCAGTTATTGCACCATAGTAAGGATATATTCCCATATGATTAAATAGATACATAAAAGGAATATCTAATACTAAGTTGATACCAAGACCTAGTATGACAGAGGCATACACTAATTTAGTTTTATATAATCCTTGCAAAGTAGAACATATTATTAAATAGGCACTGTCTAAAATTGCTACCAATATTAAGTATTTAAATATAATTGGCCCATGAGTACTTGGGGTATAAAATACATTCCATACTTCATTACTAAATATACTTATAAAAATAGTTATAGGAGCAATGATAAACAAAAGAACTTGTAAGGCTTTATTGAAAAATTTATTAACATCATTATTTTTCTTAGCAACATAAGCGGAAACAATCGAAGGAATTAAACTAACGGTAAGACCTGTTGCTATAGAGGTTACGATTGTAACAAGTTTGCTTCCCCATACCGTAAATACAGATGATATCATTTCAATTTCTTCTGCTGTAAAACCTCCGATGTTATTTAGAGTTCTCATCATTAAAATCATATCCGTAGTATTATATAAGCTACTAGCAATACTAACTACAATAAATGGAATGCTATAACCTAGAATTTTACTAAATATTTCTTTCTTTTCGTTTTTAGTAACCTTAGCATATTCTTTATTACTCATTTTATCAACATGACGCATTTTAATGAAGAGATATAAATAACCTGCGAGAGCACCAAAGGCGGCTGCCATAACGGATATTCCAACAGCGTATCTAATTGGTAAGTCTAGTACTTTAACAGCAATATAGCTACCTAATAAAACGATTACAATTCTGACAATTTGCTCAATTACTTGGGAAAAAGAAGATGAACTAATATATTTATGACCTTGAAGATATCCTCTTGAAATACTAAGAAGAGGAACTATTAAAAGCGATACTGAAACACATCTAATAGCAAATACAACATCACTTATAGTGTTACCACCTTCAAGATTGCCAAGGATTAATTTAGCAATAGGCTCAGCCCCAATAAAGCAGATTAAAAAAGATAGAAGTGAGAAAATCAAAATCAAATGCTTAGCTAAAGTAAACATGGCTGTTTTCTTTTTTGTTTGTTTTTTAGTGTCATATTCACTTGTAAGTTTACTTATCGCAAGAGGAATACCTGCGGATGAAATTATTAAAAATATATTATATATATTATAGGCATATCCATATAAAGCTCCTCCTTGTTCACCGATTATGCGGTAAAAGGGAATAACATATAAAGCTCCTAAAAGTTTAGAGAAGATAATTGCAATAGTAGCAATCATAGCTCCTTCCATAAAGGTATTCTTTTTCAAGTTATTTCAACTCCTTATTGTTATTATAAGCAAAAAGACTTTTAAAGACAAGTTTATTAAGATATTATATATAAAGGTGATTATGTTGAAAATAGATGTTTTAGTATTACCTCCTCTTGAGAATAACTGCTATATTTTATCTTGTGATAAAAAGGCCATTATTATTGATCCATCTTCTGAAAAAGATAAAATTATTAAGGCTTGTGAAGGATATGATGTAGCAGAAATACTTGTTACTCACCATCATTTTGATCATGTTGGCGCATTACAAGATTTAGAGGCTTACTACCATCTTAAACATAATGAATTTAAAAATACTTTTGGCTATGAAGTAATTAAAACTCCTGGCCATAGTAATGACTCAATATCTTTTTACTTTCCTAAAGATAAAGTCCTTTTTTCAGGCGATTTTATCTTTAAAGATGGCATTGGAAGAACTGACTTTCCTGAATCCAGTCCCTTAGATATGATTAATTCATTAAAAATGATTAGTTCCTATCCTGATGATATTACAGTATATCCTGGTCATGGTCCTAAAACAAATTTAGGCCAAGAAAAAAGACATTTTAGTTATTATTTTTAAAATGTCTTTTCGGAATAAAGATGGTTGTAGTTAATTGGCTCCATAAACTCAACATAATCAAGATATAAAATTCTTATTAAATACCAATTACCATTTAAAGTATCTTTTATAATTAAATGATCTTTACCTGCTTCTTCAATTAAGCCGGTGAAGATACTATTTTTCCACTCAGTACTATCTGGAAATGAAACATAGGCTTTAACTTTACGACCTTTATTTAATCTTAAAATGTTTTCAATATAACTTTGTTCATTATAATCTTCTTGCTCACTTACTGAACTTATATTTCCCGGAGGAGTTGTATAGCCATTATTATTCATTTGATTACCAGGAAAAGTGGGGTTTTGATAAAAATTTCCGTTCATAATACACCTCTTAGTCTATTATATGAATTTAAAAAAATAAATTGATTAATTTGTCCAAATAATATATACTTATTACGATAGGAGAGATGGGTGTGAACAAGCAAGATGTAATAGAAACCATATTCCGAGGAATTACTTTTGTTCTTGGAACATTTTTACTTGGTCTTACCTTTAACCTATTTTTTAAACGATACGATTTAATCGTAGGTAGTATGAGTGGTATTGGACTTATTTTGGAGGAAACTACGGGCTTTTCGTCAACTTTATTTATTTGGATATCTTCGATAACGCTTTTAATTATTAGTTATATCCTACTTGGTAAAGAATCAACATCAAATGCAGCCATAGGATCTATTTTATATCCCTTGATGGTTACTACTACGGCACCAATAGCTGAAGTAATTGAAAAATATGTCACGATAGATGAACATATATTAATCGTAATACTTGCGGCGATAGCATATGGTATATCTAATGGAATGATTTATAAGGTAGGCTTTTCAACTGGTGGTGGTGATATATTAATGCAACTTATTAGCAAGTATATGAATATTCCTACAGCTTCAGCCAATGCCTTTTATAGTGCTATTATTGTCTTTATAAGTGGTTTTGTATTTGGCTGGACATCATTTGTATATGCCGTAATTATTCTTATTATTAGTAATATTGTTATTAATAAGCTTTTAGTAGGTATATCAAATAGTAAAGTATTCTTTATACGCTCTAATAAAGCTAAAGAAATAAAAAATGTTATTAATTCAGAATTTGAATCAGGATTTACTATTTTAAATACGGAGTCATCATTTCTAAAAAGACATGGTGAGTTAATTATGGTCGCTGTTAGCACAAGGAAGTATTATCAGCTAAAGAATCGTATTTTAGATATTGACCCTGATGCTTTCTTTGTTATAAATGATTGTTATGAAGTAAATGGTGGAATGCGTAAAAACAATATACCATTTTTATAGGATAAATTATGGATAATAATGAGTTTAAAAAAGATAATCAAGGAATTACTTCTCATTTAGCAGGAGCTAAAGTAGATCATACAGAGTCAGTATTAAAGCCAAAAAAAAGAAGCTATATATATAAAGTAATTGCCTATATTTTAATAGTAGTGGTTTTAATTATATTTGGCTATTTAGTTGCTAAATCAATCTTAAATAAATAATTTGATAACCTTTAGGTTATCTTTTTTTACCTAAATTTCACATAATTCGGGTTTAAATATACTATTTTATATGGTATAATTACGATATAATGGAGGTCTAAAAGTAGTGAAATTTATTGAATTTAAAAATGTTACAAAAACATATGGCAATGGAATTACTGCCTGTGCCGATGTTTCTGTTGAAATAAATAAAGGCGAATTTGTCTTCGTTATTGGGCTTACTGCCAGTGGTAAATCAACTTTTGTTAAAATGCTTTATCGTGAGGAAAAACCTACCAAAGGAACTGTAAATGTTGGTGGGGTTAATGTTGGAGCTTTGCGTAATCGTAAAGTATATAAATTCAGAAGAAAAGTAGGAGTAGTATTCCAAGACTTTAAACTTCTACCACAATTAACGGCTTATGAAAATGTAGCTTATGCTTTAGAGTGTGTTGGAATGAAAGCAAAAGACATTAGACCTAAAGTATTAGATGCGCTAGAAAGAGTAGGACTAAAGGATAAAGTAAGAAGCTTTCCTGATGAACTATCAGGAGGAGAGCAACAAAGAGTATGTATAGCAAGAGCTATCGTTAACTCTCCAAAATTACTTATCTGTGATGAACCTACGGGAAACCTTGACCCTAAAACAAGTAAAGAAATTATGGACGTTATATCTTCTATCAACAAAGATTTAGGAACAACTGTTATTATGGCAACTCATGATAAAGAAATAGTTAATCGCATGAAAAAGAGAGTCCTAGTAATCAACAATGGTATGTTGGTAGGCGATTATGAGAAAGGAAGTTATAAAGCCAGTGAAAGCAATTAGAATATTTGGAAGAAGCGTAAGAGATGCTTTCAAAAGTGTAATAAGAAACTTTTCATTATCTATGGCAAGTATCCTTTGCGTAACAATTACCTTAATTATTATGTCAGTATCAATTATCGTAGCGTGCAATATTAAAGAAGCTACGAAGACAATTGAAGATGAAATGCATATTATTGTTTATATGAAAAGCGATGCTACAGATGAAGATAAAGACAACTTAGAAGCAGAAATTAAAAACACTGAAAATGTAAGAGAGTTTGAATACATTAGTAAAGAAAGTCAAAAACAATCTATGGAAGAGTATGATGAGTTGTTTAAGACTTTACTAGACTACTTAGATACTAATCCTCTTCTTAGCTCATTTATCGTTTATGTAGATGATATTAAAGATATGGATGATACTGCTAAAGAACTTGAAAAGCTTCCTAATGTTGAAACTGTTAAATATGGTGAGCAAACGGTTGGTGAAGTAGTAGATGCATTCGATATTATTGAAAAAGTAACTCTTGGAGTAGTAATAGCTATGTTATTAGTAACCATATTCTTAATAAGTAATACAATTAAGCTTACTATTTTCTCAAGAAGAAGTGAAATAGAAATTATGCGTTTAGTTGGCGCTAGCAATACGGCAATAAGATTACCTTTCTTATTCGAGGGTTTAATAATTGGTATTATTGGTTCAATCATTCCGGTATTTGTAACAATTTATGGTTATGTAATCTTAAATAATGCAATGAATGGTCGAATATTTACGGAACTTTTAAAATTAATTGAACCATATAATTTTGTCTTCTATGTATCTGCTGTTCTTGTAGGAATTGGTGCTTTAGTAGGTATGTTAAGTAGTGCTCATTCCGTAAGGAGGTATTTAAAGATATAGTGAAAAAATTAATTAAAATATTAATAGCTATAACTATAAGTTTTACTTGCATAACAAGAGCGTCTGCGGATAATACTTTAAGAGATTTAAAAAATGAGCTTCAAGCATTGATAAATAAAAAAGCTGCTAATGAAGCAGAGAAAAATCTTACGCAAAGTGAGATAAACGCTTATAATAGCAAAATAACTAATGCTCATGCTGAGGTTGATCAAGCCCAAATTGATATTGAACTTGCAAAACAAAAAATTGAAGCCACAAATACTAAAATCGAAGAGTTAAAAGGTGGTACCGAAAAATTGTTAGTTTTTTATGAACTCACAATGAATGATAATTCTTTAACAAACTACGTTGGTTCTGCCACTAGTGTTACTGATTTGATTATGCGTGCTGAAGCTATTTCTCAAGTACTAGATTATAATGAAGGACAATTAAAGAATTTAGAAAACTTGATTTTAGAAAATGAACAAATGCAAGTAGACCTTGCTAAAAAACAAGAGGACTTGAATCAAAAAATTGTTGAATTTCAAGAAAGTATGAAAAGTCTTAAAGATAACTTATCATCTTTAGTTGAAGTTACATTAAGCATTGATGATGAAATTAATGCTTTAAGTCAACGAGTTGCTTATTTTGAAAAAATAGGCTGTGAACTTGATCAAGATTTAGATGAATGTGTTAGAATTAAAGCTACTGATAATTGGATGAAGCCTACTGATCAAGGATATATATCTTCTGGCTTTGGCTTTCGTACATTCCTTCTTAACGGAGCACCTTATTCTGACTTCCATCCAGGAGTAGACGTTGCCAATGCTGGAGCTCAAGCTCCTGTATATTCTGTATCAAATGGTACAGTAGCAGCTATTATTCATCACTCTACCTGTGGTGGAAACCAAGTATTCATTCACTCCGTAGTTAAGGGTCAAAAATATACTATTCAATATGCCCACTTATATTCTTATACTGTTCAAGTTGGTGATGTTGTAACTCAAGATACTGTTATAGGATATGTTGGGGGCGGTGGTGCTACTTTAGCTGTTAATGGTGGATGGGATACCTGTTCTACAGGATGGCACTTACACTTTGGCGTTGCTACAGGCTATTATTTAGGAGGTAAATGTGATGGCTGTTATTCCGACTTTAATACCTTCGTTGCTCGAAGTATAGAGCCTCCATTTATGCCAAAATTTGGCCAAGCATATTATTCAAGATATTAATTAAGATAACGAAAGTTATCTTTTTTGATGAAAAAGATTTAAATGTTTTTAAGAAAAAGATATAATAATAGTATGAAAAAAATAGTTATTATAATAATGATCCTTTTACTTGCGGGATGTTCTAATGAAAAAGCTGAATTAAATGAAAACAAAAATACTAGTGATGTACCAATAAAAGAGAACACTTCTTTACCTAGCAACACTTATGAAGACAATAATCCGGTTAAAGTAAGTATCTATATTGATAATGAACAAGGCAGCCTTTTAAAAGTAGTAGATAAGTATCAAACAACATGGGAAAAGAAAAAAGATATTGTTGTTTTAGCTACTCTTCCCACAGATATTGATAATCCTGAGTATGGTTATATGCCTGATATATGGCCTTTGTATGATAAATATGATATATCTTATAAAATAGGTTGGAATGTTTCTTTTAAGTTAAAAAATGGCGAAGAAATAAATTCAACTTTACTAAAACCTAGTGATGCTGAAAGTTATTATGACTATCTAGAAATATATCTTTATGATGATGTTAACGTTCCTGCAGGACAATGGCATTCCCATCTTTTAGATGATGAAGTTAATGAAAAGACGATAATGGATGCTATTAAGTTAACCGCGGGTGAAAAATATGAAGAAATAGATGGCCCAATAAGTGTAATGGTATTTTCTTATGACGATAATGAAGATTTTGATGAAAATGGCAATTATCGTGGTAAAAGTTTGTATAAAGTAGAAATTTATAATAACTAAATTATTGTTATAAGTTTTTTGTTATGCTATAATCTTAATATAATGAGGAGAGTGTAAATTGAGTGATTTAGAAAAAGAAAAAGCTATAATTAGTGAATCTCCTGATTTTGAGACACAAAGAGAAATATTAAACGAAGAAAAGATTAATCAAAAAAAGTTGAGAAAATTCTATACGCATATAGGATGTGTGTTTTTTTTGACATTCATGATTATCATAATTGCTTATTTAACTATTGATATTTATAAAGAATATAATTTTTTTAGTAATGATGTTTGCTTAAATGTTAATATAAATGAAGAAGGAGTAGACTTTAAAGCTATAAATGTGGCTGATAAAGGGGACTGTGCTCCTGAATATAATATTGATTACTTTAATAATAGAAAAGCTACTTTTAACATTGATTTATTTGGTAACCAAAGCAGGATTTACAATGCAAGAAACCAAAAAGATAATAATGGTTATTGTTTATTAAATTGTGATTCTAATAACGATAACTGGCCTGATTATAATATTGACTTAAATGGTGATGGAATCGCGGATATAAATATAATTCATGACTACAATAATAGTAATGTTTGTGATTTAAATTGTGATTTAAATAATGATACTATTCCTGATACCAACATAGATACAGATGGCGATGGAATTGCTGATGTTAATATTACTGATGAATATGACAGTTCTAAACCTTTGTATAATGTAGACTATAAAGGAAATAGAAGAGCTGAATTTAATGTAAGAAATGAAGATGGTTCGATATCCAATCCTGTGACAAAGGTTACGCCAGGAGCAGAGTGCACTGAAAATTGTGATCTTGATGGTGATGGATGGCCTGATTACAATATTAAATTACCAGAAACAGGTACTACTCTAAATGAACTTGTTACAACAGGTTCAAAATCAGTTGATTATGATAGAGCAAAAACTGTTGATTGGAAATGTTTTATTTCAGGAACATTACCTAGCTGTGATACAAATAATGTAGCTCCAAATAATGGTTATATTAATATTGATGTTGATGGTGATGGAACCCCAGATGTTAATGTATCTTATGATGGAGGAACCACTGTTAGTAATGGCTTAAATACTCCTGGAAATTATAATGGTCAAGATATAACTTTAAATGAAGATTTTAATGATGATGGTTTCCCTGATTTCAATATTGATTTAAATGGAGATGGTATTCCAGATTTAAATATTACAGCTGCAGGAAGTCATCAATGCACTAAAAACTGCGATACTAATTATGATGGTAAAGCTGATTATCTAATAGATTATGATGGCAGTGGCAACAATAGTATTAGCATGACAAATGAAAATCTTGATGTTGATTTTGATAGTAAATGTGATTTGAACTGCGATACTAATTATGATTTATATCCGGATTTAAATATTGATACTGATGGTGATGGAGCTCCAGATTTAAATATTGATATTGATAATGATGGAATTCCTGATATCAATATTGATACTGATAATGATCATAAGGCAGATAGTAATATGTCTGCAAGACTTGATGGCAATTGTAATTTCAATTGTACAGATAGACCTGAAACGATAGTTGATTACTCTGATAGTTGTACTACTAATTGTGATACAAATAAAGATGGATGGCCTGATACTAATGTTGATTTAGATTATGATGGCGTATGTGATATCAATTGCGATACTGGTCAAACAAATATTGATAAAAATAATGACTATTTTGTTGATGATGGAGATAAAGCTAAAGATATAACATTTGATAAAGGCAAAAATGATATATTCTTTATATTAAATCCTATTGATATAAAAGGTATAGATATCGAACCAGGATGGCAAGATACATATGTTTTAGAGGTTTATAATAATGCTTCCTATGCTGCAGGCTATAAAATAGAGTGGTCTGACATTGTTAATGAGCTTACTGAGGAAAATAATTTGCACTATAGTATTGTTAAAAATGGTAAGTCTTATTTAAATGATCTAAGAACACCTTATAGGAATGTAGCTATAAGTGATGAAATAATACTAAGACCAAAAGCCAAAGTTAGATATGTTCTAAATATGAGCTTTGTTGAAACTGGTGAAAATCAAAATGTTGATAGTGGCAAGACCTTTAAAGGAAAATTAATAGTAACACTAAATAAATAATACGGAAGGAATAAAAAGGGATGAAGAAAAAATATAGTAAAAATTATATTTTTAAATATCTATCCACGATATGCTCGTGGACCCTTTTTATTTATTTGCTTTTAATTGCGGGCTTCTTGTTCTTTTATTTTATAAATATTAAGATTATAAACAAAGATAAAGTTAGTCAACCTATTTCAATATATACCATTGTAAGTGGTTCAATGATTCCTACGATAGATGTATATGATGTAGTAATTAATGTAAAAATTGATTCTCCTAAAGATATAAAAGAGGGGGATATAATTACCTTTATTTCTCAAAGTGCAATATCAGAAAATCTAACAGTTACTCACCGGGTTAAAGATATTCAAGTAGTTAATGGTGAATACCAATTCACTACTAAAGGAGATAATAATATTATTCAAGATTCTGCTCCTGCAACATTTGATAAAATAATTGGTAAAGCAGTACTTAGAATTCCCCAATTAGGAAGAGTTCAAACTTTTGTAGCAAGCAAGTTTGGCTGGATAGTAATAGTTATTCTTCCAGCTCTTTATATAATACTTAAAGATATTATTAAACTAGTAAGAATAAGTAAATTACAAAAAACATCTAACGAAGAAAAAGCAAATGCTATAAAAAATGGCAAAAAAGATTATGATGAAGATGACAATGATGATATAATAGACGATGATGAAAGGAAAGATGACGATGACTGAGGGAGATTTAATAATATTAGATAATAATGAAAGATATTCATTATTAAAAAAGATATCTTTAAATGAAGATACCTATTTTATGGCTGCATTTGTAAAAGATGATGATTTAGTAGATAAATCCAGAATAGTATATTTTAGAGTTGAAGAAGGCGACGATGAACAATTTGTTGATTTAGTAACAAGCGAAAAGATTATTACTGAACTTACTAACAAATTAGCAGAAGACGTAAAAAAAGGTGCTAACTAATAGCATCTTTTTTCATGAGTTTATTTATCCACAAAGAAGCTGCTGTATCACCAAGTGAGTTAAGCATTGTTGCTGGAGCATCAGTAATGGTGGCAATTATTGTTAAAATAGGAAGTGCAGATATTGGGAAGCCTAAAAGGGTTATTATTAACATCTCCGATATAGTACCGCCGCCTACAGGTACAGCTGTAATAAGAAGGCTTGCGACGATAGCTACAAGGCAAACTTCAAAAACACTTATAGAACTACCAAATAAATAAACTAAAAACATTATTTTGAATACACTATCAATAACCGATCCATCTTTATGGAAACTAGTACCTAAAGATAGGGTAGTATTACAAACATCTTCATTAACACCCATATTCTTTATTGCTTTAACATTAACTGGTAAAGTAGCAGCAGAAGAGCATGTGCCTAATGAGCAAAGGATAACCGGAAGACTTTCTTTCCAAAAGGTTTTAATACTTTTACCACATAATAGAGCAATTAATGAGTAAACTAAAATGGCAAAAATGATAGATATTACTGTGTAATAGATGAATACCTTAAGATAACTTGTGGCTACACTGGCACCGAAAGATCCGACCATAGATGCAAAATAAGCACATATTCCTATTGGAGCATAATACATAATTATTTTAATGATATTCATAATTATTTCATTAGCAGTTTCTAGTCCTTTAATAATCTTTTCTTTATTATCAAGACTATTTATGGATATACCTGTTAAGATGCTAAACGTTATTAAAGCAATGATGTTATTTTTAGATATTAATTCCGTAAAATCTGATACACTAAACATTGAAACAAACTTTTCAAGATAGTTCATAGCTTCACTAGTAACACTGCTATCCATTGAGCTTAAAGCAGAAGTTGAAACAAAGTTATAGGCATATGTTGCGGCAACACCAACACCAACGGATATTATAGCCATTAAGATGAATACTACAAAGATTCTTCTTATTAGTCTGAAAGCTTTACGTGGTCTTATTTTAGCAATGGCTAAAGTGACAGTTACAAATATAAGAGGAACAATAACTACTGATAATAGATTAATAAATAATTCTCCAAGTGGTGCTATATATGAAGCTTTATCTTTGAATATAAGGCCTATGATAACACCTATTACCATACTTAAAATAAGTGCTATACTAGTGCCCCACCTTTTTAAAAAATTCATTATAATCACCTATATTATTTATATTCGAACATGCGAGATATGTGCCCAAATTTTTGCTCAAAATTATATAATTATTAAATTGACTAGTAATATTAAATGTGTTAATATTAAAATGAAATTTAAGGAGGAAGTAATGGAACTAAAAGGAAGTAAAACAGAAGCTAATTTAATGGCTGCATTTGCTGGGGAAAGCCAAGCAAGAAATAAATATACATATTATGCATCAAAAGCAAGAAAAGATGGTTATGAACAAATCGCTGCTATCTTTGAGGAAACTGCTAATAATGAAAAAGAGCATGCTAAATTATGGTTTAAAGAATTAAATGGAGGAGAAATTCCTTCAACTGAAGAAAACTTAAAAGATGCTGCTCATGGTGAAAACTATGAATGGACAGAAATGTATAAAGAATTTGCGGAAACTGCTAGAGAAGAAGGTTTTGACCAAATAGCTTTCCTTTTTGAAAAAGTTGGCGAAATTGAAAAACATCATGAAGAAAGATATTTAAAACTATTAGATAATGTTGAAAAAGATCAAGTATTCCATAAAGATGAAGAAGTAATTTGGATTTGCCGTAACTGTGGTCATGTTTACTATGGTAAGGATGCTTTAAAGGTTTGTCCTGTTTGTAAACATGCTGAAAGCTTTATGGAACTTAAAGCTGTTAATTATTAATATACAGTGATTTATTAAAGTAGTTTTAGAAAATTATTAGAGAGTAATAAAGATGGTGAAATTATTACACAAAGCTAAAACGAAATTCAAATAAGGAGTATAAACGATTAAGTCGCGTTAAGACAAAAGAGTGTATGAAGCTTCATAAATTAAGGTGGTACCGCGGGCATGGCTCGTCCTTAAGTTATGGAGCTTTTTTGTATAATGAAAGGATATATTAATGGAAAATAAACTAAAAGAAATACTAGCTTCTGCTAAAGAAGAAATAGAAAAAACTACAAAAGAAGCTGATTTAATGAATGTTAAATCAAAATTACTTGGTAAAACAAGTGAGATTTCTTCATTACTATCTTCTTTAAAAGATATGTCTATTGAAGATAAGAAGAAATATGGAAGCTTAATTAATAATACGAAAAAAGAACTTGAAGGCTATGTAAATAATCATTTAGCTAAAATCGAAAGTAAGAGTAATATTACTTTTGATGATACATTAGACTATGATATTAAAAAAGGATCACTTCATCCTGTTACAATTGTTGGAAGAGAAGTAACCGATTTACTTCGTAAAATGGGCTTTACTATTGTAAGTGGTCCCGAGATGGAAACAGAATATTATAATTTTGAAGCTTTAAATGTACCTAAAAATCACCCTGCAAGAGATATGCAAGATACTTACTATCTTGATAATGGTATGCTTCTAAGAACGCAAACAAGCGATAATCAAATTCATGCTATGGAAAGATATGGAGCTCCTTTAAGAATTTGTGCACCAGGCAGAACCTTTAGAAACGAAGATATGGATGCTGGGCATGAAACCACATTCTTTCAACTTGAAGGTATGGTTATTGATAAGAATATATCAATTGAAAACTTACTTTATACAGTAAGAAGCTTAGTAAGAGAAATATTAAAACAAGATGTTGAAGTAAGACTTAGACCAGGCTTTTTCCCATTTACTGAACCATCATTTGAAATGGATGTAAGCTGTACTATCTGTGGAGGCAAAGGATGTCCTACTTGCAAAAATAGTGGTTGGGTAGAACTTGTTCCTGGTGGAATGGTTCATCCTAATGTTTTAAGAGCAGGTGGCATAGATCCTGATGAATATACTGGCTTTGCTTTTGGCTTTGGCTTAACAAGACTTGCGATGATGAAATATAAAATAAGTGATATAAGACTACTTAATAGTGGAGATGTTCGTTTCTTAGAACAATTCAATATTAAATAAGAAAGGAGTTATTATTAATGTTAATTTCATGTAATAAATTAAAAACTCACATTAAAAATAGTGAAGATATTGATTTCTTAAAAGTATGGGATAAATTTACGATTAGAACTGCCGAAGTAGAAGAAGTAAAAGTTGTCGGCGGTAATATTGATGGCGTAGTTGTTGCCCAAATTGTCGACTGCCAAGAACATCCAGATAGTGACCATATGCATGTTTTAATGGTTGATTATGGTGAAAAAGAACCTATCCAAGTTGTATGTGGTGCTCCAAATGTTCGTAAAGGATTAAAAACTTGCTTTGTTAAAGTCGGGGGTCATATTGATGGTATTGAAATTAAGCCTCGTCCTTTGAGAGGGGTTGTATCAAATGGTATGTGCTGTAGTGGAAGAGAACTTGGAATATCTGATAATCATGATGGTATCCTTGAGCTTCCTGATGATTACCCAGTAGGTAAAGATATTAAAGAGTTATGGCCAATTGATGATATTATTGTCGAAATTGATAATAAGTCTTTAACTAATCGTCCTGATCTATGGGGTCATTATGGTATAGCTAGAGAAGTTGCTGCTATAACAGAACATGAACTTCTTCCTTTAGAAATCGAAGAAATTAAAAATGATAAAGAAGATTTAAATATCGTTATTAAAAATCCTGAATTATGTTATCGTTACTGTGGTCTTACAGTTGAAAATATTAAAAATAATACTACACCAATGGATATGCAAATCTTCTTATATTATGCTGGTATGCGTTCTATTTCTCTTTTAGTAGACTTAACTAACTACTTAATGTTAGAACTTGGCCAACCAATGCATGCTTTTGATAAAAGAGTTGTTAAATCTTTAGAGATAGGTCTTGCAAAAGATGGTGATACTTATACTACTTTAGATGGCACTGAAAGAAAACTTACTAGCGATAATCTAATGATTAAAAATGGTGATAAATACTTTGCTATTGCCGGAGTTATGGGTGGCCTTGATAGTGAAATCTTACCCGATACTGATTCACTATTCTTGGAAAGTGCTACCTTTGATCCAGGTTCTATTAGAAAGACGGCAATCAGTTTAGGCCTTAGAACAGAAGCTAGTGCAAGATACGAAAAATCACTAGATCCAAATATGGCTGATTTAGCTATTAAAAGATTTGTTTATTTACTTCATAAAGAAAATAAAGATATGAAGATAACCTCTAATTTAACAGATGTATATCCTACGAAACTTGAAGAAGGACATATATCTCTTACTAAGAAAAAATTAGCTATCTATATGGGTAAAACTTTAGATGATAATGTTGTTAAAACTATCTTAGAAAGAATTGGCTTTAAAGTTGAAGTTAAAGATGATACTTATGAAGTAGTAGTTCCAACATTTAGACATAGTAAAGATGTTAATATTGAAGAAGACTTAATTGAAGAAGTATCAAGATTCTATGGTCTTGAAAACTTTGGCCCAAGTCCTCTTTGCTTAGAATTAAGTTCTAAAGAACAAGATACTGTTTATAATGAAGAATATGAAGTTAAATACCTTCTTGCTAATAAGTATGATATGAATGAAGTACATAGCTATGTTTGGTATGATACTAACATGTTAAAAGAACTTGGCGTAGAAAAGAAAGGCATTAAACTTCTTGGTAAAGAACAAAATAATATCTTAAGAGATGACTTAGCATTTTCTTTATTAAATATTGTTAATAATAACTTAAAAAATTATAATTCATTAAAAGTATTTGAAATAGGATCAACCTTTAAAAATAATCAAAATGAACGTCATTTAGCAGTTATTTATGCTGATGATGAAAAGAATATTGAATGCCTATATAACGAAGCTAAAAACATGGTTAAAACAATCTTTAATAACCTTAAGAATATAAGTGTAACATTCAAAGAAAATGTTAATGAAAAAGAATATTATGATAGCTCTTTAGGCAAGGTTATTATGGCGGGTGAAGAGACTATAGGAACTCTTAATGTTTTAAATAAATCATGTAGTAACAAGATTGCTAAGAAAAAAGCTATTGTTATGGTTGATATTGATTTTGATAAATATGTATCTTTAAAAGCCGCTTCTTGTCAAATTAAGGAAGTTAGTAAATATCCTACAGTTAATCTTGATTATACAGTTATTGCTGATAAAGATACTAAGTACTCTAGAATAAGTGAAGTAATAACTGCCTTTAAGAATAAGAATATTAAATCTTCTCATTTAGTAGGAGTATATGAAGATGATAAATCTAAGAAATATACGATATCATTTAATGTTGGCTCTAATGAAAAGACTTTAACGCAAGAAGATTTAGCTAAATTTAAAGAAAAATTTATTAGTCATATTAAAGATAATAATTTAGAAATTATTGAATAGTTTTGACAAAAAATATTCTTATGATATAATAGAAACATAAGTTATCGCAATATAGGGGAAGGTGATAATATGGCTAAAGCCTTAGCTTTAACAAAAGAAAATATTGTTTTAAGTGCAGTAAAACTTGTTAATGATGAGGGATATTCGGCACTAAATGCCAGAGGTTTAGCCAAAAAAATTGGTATTTCTACGAAACCCTTATATCGTATCTATCAAAATATGGATGAGATAAAAGAAGATGTTATCGCCGAAATATACCGAGAATATAACGAGTTTATCAATAGTAAAATTGATAGTAAAAAAGCTTTATTAACTCTATGTATTTCTTATGTAGAGTTTGCTAATAGCTATAAAAATCTATTCTCTAGCTTATTTTTATCGAATAATTTAAAATGGCAAAAGATTGAAGATGTGCTTGATGAAAAATGGAATCAATCAACAATAATTAATATGGTAAATAAGCATGGATATACTTTTGAAGAAGCTAAAGAATTGTTTTTACGGATGTGGTTATATTCAAATGGACTTGCAACTTTAATAGCTACAAACCAAATAAAGCTAGATGAAGATGAGATAACTGTTCGATTAGTTAAAATCTATAAAAGCCTTGTTAAATAGGCTTTTTTTTATTATAATTAAAATTGTAGGAGGTTAAGATGAAAAAGCTACTTGTTAGCTTGATTTGCGCTTTATCTGTTCTAGGATTTATGCCTATGGCTAAAGCAAAAGAAAATGAAGTAGTAAATGTTTATATGTTTACTAAAGATGGATGTGGCTATTGTGAAAAAGCTTTAGATTATTTTTCTAAGTTGGCTGCCGATAAAGAATATGGACCAATGTTTAATTTAATCACCCTTGAAGTATTTGATGGAAATTTTGATGTTCAAGATCAAGATTATTATGAACTACTTATGAAAACTGCTCAAAAATTTGATTTTAACTTCAAAGGAACACCATTTATCGTTGTAGGAGAAACATATTTTGATGGTTTTACTCAAGAATATGATGAAGATATTAAAAAGGAAATAAAACGTTGCTATGAAGATGGCTATGTTGATCCTGTTGAAAATATAGATGCTCTATTAGCTGCTAAAGAAAATGAACATAAAGGAATGAAGATTTTCCTTAATGTTGCAAGTATCGTCATCGTAGTAGGAGTAGTTGCTGCTCTAATTATTTCTAGAATACCAAGAAAAGCAAAAGAAACTCCTAAAAAAGAGATGGAAGTAAAAAAAGAAGAAGCAGTAGAGGTTAAAGAAACTAAACAAACTTCTTCAAAAGAAAAAACTAATACTAAAAGCAAATCAAGTAATAATAACAAAACTAAACAAAAAAAGTAAGTTACATTAGGTAATTTACTTTTTTATTTAGCTAAATCGTATACATTAACATCGTAGTCTCTTGAACCATCAGAGTTTAAGTAATATGATAATTTTAAATTATCTGTTATATCAACTTTTCCTTCGTAATCGTAATCTACAACGTATACTTTAATATATATCGCATATCCTACTAAACCAGTAAGATCTTTATTTAATACTGCTACATAATGTGGGAATACTGTAGGTCTTGCTCCGTCTGGATATTCTTCTTCAAGTATAGGTAGTAGTTGAGCTTTTAGTCTTTCATAATCATCTTGATAGAAATCGTTAACTGGTTTTTGAATATCTTCATCATCCCATAAGTCTCTATCAACAGCACATTTATTTTTCTTATCACCAACTACAACAGCAACTGGATAAGTTACATCTTCAGATACCTCAAGGTCACCAAAATCACAACTTACGGGATTTACAGGTTTTTCTTCACCTTCACTTTGAATTATCAAACTTGTAGATTGTGGTTCAGAAACATTACCATTTTCATCTGTTGCAATAATCATTATTGTATAAGTACCAACTTCCGTAAATGAAGAATAATCAATGTTATTTCCATATTGATCAGTTGATTCAGAGAAGAACTCAACCATACATTCTTCATCATAGTTATCGGTACAAGAATTTACAAAATCTTCAACATAATATGGCTCACCATAATTAATTGTATAGGTTTGAAGTGTTAATTCAGGAGCTGTAGTATCAACTACTTTAAGTTCAACATCTTCACTACCTCTTCCTTTAGCAGATAAGGTAACCGTATAAGAACCAACTACAGATATATCAGCATCATTATAATCAATTTCAATATCATTTTCATCAAAATCAACTATCTCTTTAAAGAATTTAGTCTTATCAGGCAGTTCAGTATTTACTTCAACTTCTGTAACAGGGTTTAAAGTAAGTGTTCCTTTACTACCTTTAGCATTAACAGCGATTAAGATTATTATAATGATGATAAGTAGTACTCCACCAGCTATCACACCATATCTAATCAAAGTATTTTTATCATTTTTTACTTTTCCATTAAAAAATCTTCCCATATTATCTATCCTCTTATTTATAATATCATTAATTAAGGATGTCCACAATAATAAATTAGATACTTAACATACATTTTTAGTCATATTTTGGCATATTTGCTTGTATATTTTACCAAGTTGTGATAGTATGTTATCTAGCAAATTTGATATTTGCATCAAGTGGAGGGGAAAAGCGGATGCCCATACCACTTACATTGAAAAATAATATAGGAGGTGTTTTTCATGGCAAAAGAAGTCGTAAAGAAAATTAAATTACAAATTGAAGCCGGCAAAGCCACACCAGCTCCACCAGTTGGAACTGTTTTAGGACCTGCAGGTATCAATTTACAAGAATTCTGTACTAAATTTAATGAAGCTTCTCGCGATAAGATGGGAGATGTAGTTCCTTGCGAAATCACAATTTATGAAGATCGTTCATTTGATTTCGTATTAAAGACTCCACCTGCTGCCTTCTTATTAAAGAAAGCTGCTAAAATTAAGAAAGCAAGTTCTAAAGGTGCTAATGAAGTTGTTGCAACAATTAGTAAAGAAGATTTACAAAAGATTGCTGAAACTAAGTTACCTGACCTAAATGCTTATGATGTTGAAAGTGCTATGAATATCATTGAGGGTACTGCTCGTAATATGGGTATTGCCATCAAGGGTGTTAATGATGAAGAGCTTGCTGCTCAAGCTGCTGAAGCTGCTAAAGAAGAAGCTGAAGCTGCTAAAAGAGAAGCAGAGCTTGCTGAACTTGAAGAAGAAGCTAAAGAAATGGCTGAAAATACTAATGTTGAAGTTCCAGCTGATAATACTGCTGAAGAAGAAACAGAAGAAACTGCTGAATCTGAAAACTAATATGTTAAAAATAAATAATAATTATCCGCTAATAAACCACAGTTAGGAGGAAAAATAATGAGAAGAACTGGAAAAAAGTATGTGGAAGCATCTAAAAAAGTTGATAAAAACCAAGTTTATTCAGCTACTGATGCAATTAAATTAGTTAAGGAAACATCTATTACTAAATTTGATAGTACTGTAGACGTTGCTTTAAAACTAAATATTGATCCTAAAAAGCAAGACCAATTACTTCGTGGTTCACTTGTATTACCTAATGGTTCTGGAAAGAGTAAAAGAATACTAGTTCTAGCTAAAGGTGAACAAGCTGAAGCTGCTAAAGCTGCTGGTGCTGACTTTGTAGGTGATAAAGATTTAATTGATAAGATTAAAAATGAAAACTGGATGGATTTCGATATTATCGTTGCTACTCCAGATATGATGCCTGAAGTTGGTAAAATTGGTAACGTTTTAGGACCTCGTGGTCTTATGCCAAACCCTAAAACTGGTACTGTTACACCTAAAGTTGAAGGTGTTATCAATGATATTAAGAAAGGTATGATTGAATATCGTACTGATAGTTATGGTAATATCCATACTATTATTGGTAAAGTTTCATTTGATGCTAAAGCATTAGAGGAAAACTTAAAATATGTTATTAATACTATTGATAAAGCAAAACCTAGTACAGTTAAAGGTGAATTAATTGCCAACATTTCCATTTCTACAACAATGGGACCTGGCATTAAAGTTGCTAAAAATAGTTTTGACAATTAATTAAAACTATAATATAATACGAAATAGAAAAACGAGGAACCAAAGACAGTAGGAGCCAAAAAGGCTTAATATTTCCTACCGAGGGGAAAGTTTTATATCTTTTATAAGCTTCCCCATGGGAAGTTTTTCTAATAATATAAGGAGGAAAAGATGGCAAGCGAAAAAATTCTAGACCAAAAGAAGCAAATTGTAAGTGAAATTACTGACAAAATTAAAAATAGTGAATCAGTTATTTTATTTCAATACCAAGGCTTATCAGTTGCTGAACTTACCGAACTTAGAAATAAGTTAAGAGAACAAAATGCTGAAGTTAGAGTATATAAAAATACTTTATTAAAAAGAGCTTGTGATGATTTAAATATTGATTTAACTGGCTTCCTTGAAGGACCTAATGCTATTTTATTTGGTGAAAGTTTACTTGAACCAATTAAAGTAATATCTGAATATGCTAAAGACCATGATAAACTTGATATTAGAATTGGTATCTTAAGTGGTTCTGTAGCTGATAAAGATGTTATTAAAGAGTATGCAACAATTCCATCAAGAGAAGGACTACTTACTATGCTTGCAGGTGGAATGATTCAATACGTAAAAGATTTAAGTATAGCTTTAAATCTATATGCCGAAAAGATGGAGGGAGAAAATTAATATGGCAAAATTAACAAAAGAAGATTTTATTAGTGCATTAAAAGAAATGACTATTCTTGAAGTTAAAGAACTAGTTGACGCTATGAAAGAAGAATTTGGAGTTGATCCAAGTGCTGTAGCAGTTGCTGCTGCTCCTGCTGCTGGTGCTGCTGAAGATGCAGGATCTTCTACAAAAACAGTTGTTCTTAAAAATGCTGGTGGTAACAAAATTGCTGTTATCAAAATCATTAAAGAAGTTACTGGCTTAGGATTAGTTGAAGCTAAAGCTGTAGCTGATAATGGTGGAAATATTAAAGAAAATATTCCTGCTGATGAAGCTGAAGCTATTAAGAATCAATTAACTGAAGCTGGCGCTGAAGTTGAATTAGCTTAAGCTTAAAAAAGTAAAGGCCTATCATTTGATAGGTTTTTTAATTGTTAAAAGTATGTTATACTTAATATGGTGATACTATGGTTGATGAAAATAAATCTTCCAAAATAAAAAGAAGAATAATTTGGGCAATAGCAATAATACTACTGGTTATTGTAGCATCTTGGTTTGGTTTAACATTATATAATTATTATCGTGTTAATACAGAAAAAAAACCAGTATTATGCTTTGGCGATACGAAAGAGATTGAAGCTAATAATGAATATTCTCATACCTGTTATGGTATACTTTATAAATATAAAGAATACTATTCAACAAATAATGATGCATTAACAGCTAGAGAATTTACATTATTTTTTAAGGAATTTGATCGTAAATAACTATATGCGGAGGCAAAATGAAATTACTTAATAATCACGGATGGGGAACTAAAGAGATGATACTACTAAGCTGTGGTTTATTATTAGTTCTTGTGTTTGTAGCTTTTTCAATATATAAACTTTATCATTCTATTGAGCCAGTGGCTCCTCAGTATGGTCTTTTAGAAAGAACTATTAAAAATGAAGCAGAAAGATATGCTTCAAGTAATGGTAATAAATCTGTAATTACTCTTAAAGAATTAAAAACATCAGGATATATTGATATTTTTACAGATATAAATGATAACCCATGTGATGGTTATGCTTTGCGACAAAATAATACATATACTGCGTATATTTCTTGTGAGTATTATCGTACAAATGGGTATGATGAAAAATATAATAATTAATATTATAAAAATATTGACATATGATTAAATAATTGCTATATTAATAATGCGTTTTATTTAGGTTCTATCTTAGATAGAGCCTAATTTAATGGATAGAATGAAACACCTGGTTATGTGTTAATGGAAGGAGGAAAACAAATGCCAACAATAAACCAATTAGTAAATAAGAAAAGAGGCAAAAAAACTAGAAAGAGTAAAAGTCCAGTTTTAAATGTCGGCTTTAACACTATTGAAAGAAAACAAACTAATGATAAAAGTCCACAAAAGAGAGGTGTATGTACTCGTGTAGGTACTAAAACCCCTAAAAAACCGAACTCAGCTTTAAGAAAATATGCCCGTGTTAGATTATCTAATGGTAAAGAAATCGATGCTTACATTCCTGGAGAAGGACACAACTTACAAGAGCACAGCGTTGTTCTAGTTCGTGGTGGTCGTGTTAAGGATCTAATCGGTGTACGTTATCATATTGTTCGTGGTACTCTTGATACTCATGGAGTTGAGGACCGTAAACAAGGAAGAAGTAAATATGGCGCTAAAAAGCCTAAATAAAAATTATAAGTAAGGAGGAAGAAAAATGCGTAAAAGAAGAGCAATAAAAAGAGATGTACTTCCAGATCCTATATATAACTCTAAAGTTGTTACAAGATTAATCAACACAATCATGGTTGATGGTAAAAAGGGTACAGCTCAAACTATTTTATATGATGCTTTCAAAATGATTGAAAAACAAACAGGCAGACCTGCTATGGATGTTTACAATGAAGCGTTAGAAAACATTAAACCTGCACTTGAAGTTAAATCTCGTCGTGTAGGTGGATCAAACTATCAAGTTCCAATTGAAGTTTCTGATGAAAGATCACAAGCTTTAGCACTTCGTTGGCTTGTAAATTATGCAAAATTAAGAAATGGAAAGGGTATGGCTATTAATTTAGCTAATGAGATTATGGATGCTGCTAA
>CANPXU010000013.1 GCA_947586825.1 uncultured Bacilli bacterium
TTTAATTCCTTTTCACCTAATGTAAATCCCGGGTGTTGCAAATAATTATCTGTTGCAATACCAGTCGGATCACTAAATGTACCATCGGCGTTTCTAACAAGTTTCTTATAGTTACTTCCTGAAAGGTAATCATTTGTTCCAAAAGTTATATCAATTATTCTAGCTCCTCCTAAAATGATGCCTGGACTAGTCGCATAATTTGCATTTGAAAATGTTATTTCTTCAATATCTTCATACTTTCCTAAATCCCATAATTTATATGCATACCTAGGTATCCAAACAAAATAACTTTCAATGTCTTCTTCATCAATTTTATCTCCAACAAAATATTTATCTTTATTATCTTGTCTATTTTTAGCGTAAGCATCATCGACTAAAATTACCGCATTAGCCCATTTCTTATATTCATAAGAATACCATTTTGTATGGGTATTGGCGTAATAAACATCACCGTTATCGGCTAGATAAACAGGTATTAATTCACCACTTAAAACTGGATCTGCTCCATGAAGAATTTCCTCATGATATTCTTCACCAGTATAACCCGCTTTAGAATAAAGTTCATCTAAAGACTGTTGGACATTATCAAAAGAACCTTTGCTTTTTGAATTATCATAAGTTACTTCATTACTTTTAATTATAGTTTGGGCTACTACCGTACAAGTGGCAGTTAAAATAATTATGATTATTATTCCTAATATTTTCTTAATACTATTCTTCATACCTATCTATCCTCCAGTGTAAATAGACATAACTTGGCATCTATTCTTACCTTTATAAAACGCCGTAATTGTAAAAAAAAAAAAATGAGTCAATCATAATTTATGATTTTTCTCATTTTAAATGTAAATTTACACTTTATTTACTTATCTACAATTATTTTATTTTAATTACTAAGGTTGCAAGTTTTGGTTCGAGTTTTACTTGTTATTTATTTAAAATTTTCATATAATATAAATGTAAATGTTACCCTACTAGGGATAGCACCTACCTAATATTGGTAAATGTCATGGTTATAAACTTATTATCTTTTTATAATACTAACAATATTTTTAATTATGTTAAGTATCATAATTATGATGACGATGAATAAAATAAATATTATCTCTATGCCTCACCTTTCTTTCTTCAATATCTTGTACCACTTTAATGTTTAAGTGTAACAAGAACTGCTACTAAAAAAAGAAAAATTAGGTAAGTGCTACCTTTTTGGGTAATAGTTTGCTATCTTAAAGCAACTTAAAATTATTTTCAAGACTTTCGACAAAACATGTCAGAATGTTACAAAATTCATGTCTGTTATAGTATAAAAAAACTTAAGCTATATCTTTTTAAGACAAAGCTTAAGTTTTTATTTTTATATTTATTAAGGAGCTAGGGCTAGACGGAAAGTATGATTCTCAAACCCACTGCCGGTGTTCCTAGTGAAGTAGAAAGCCCCACCTAACACGCCATAGTCATAGACTCCTCCACGATAGAACCATGGGTAATCTGCATCGACGAAGCACGAAAGGTCACCATACCATGCAGAATGCCAATGTTGAGTACCATTTGCTTCATAATATTGATAAAATGGAGCAAGTTCTCCTGTGGCATCTCCAAGAATCCGCTTATTATAACTAGCTATAGTACTATCAGCTGGATAGGCATCAATGTAACCAGATTTCATTTGCTCTATAACAGTATCAGCACTAAAACCACTGGTAGAATCTGTATTTCGATTACTTATCATCGTGGCAGCAACATATTCCCAGGAACCGCCTGCCATATCATAAACACCAGTAATGTTGCCTGTTGTACTAGCAAGATAACCTACTGAAGTATTATATTTATCACTTAATCCACTTGTAGATAAGCCATTTTCCCCAAAGTGTGAAGTTTGGTCTGTATTAGGGTTAGCAGAATATCCAGTTTTATAATCAGAAGTATTATTTATATTTATATCAGCACCTTTACCATATGCTGAATGGGATAAATATACAACAGCTCCCCATTCCGTATTTTTAAGCATATGACTTTTTAATTCAGTATTATATCCTTTGGAGACATTAAATATATCACCCACTTTAATATTTCTCCATGAATAGATGTTTGGTTTAACAACAATTTTATTGCTTACGATACTATCAACTTGAGCAGCATTTGCAGTTGTCCATTTATTAGTTCCTGTGATAGCACTTTCACCAGCATTTGTTTGATTATATCCCGTTTCAAATTTTCCAATCCAGAACCCATTTAATTCTTCAGTTCCTAAAGTAAAGGCTGGATGTTCTAAGTATTCATTAATTGCAAGACCTACTGGTTCAGTAAACTCACCAGTTCCTGAATTTCTTGTTAAACTCTTATATCCTTTTTCATCTAAATAATTTTTAATTCCAAATTCAACGTCTATAATTCTCGTATTATTTAAATTGCTTGGAGATGAAGCGTAATCTTTATTAGTTAAAGTACTTGCATCAATCATATCATTTTGAGATTCAAGATCCCATAATTTATAAGCATACCTAGGTATCCAGACAAAATAACTTTCAATATCTTGTTCATCAATTTTATCTCCAACAGAATATTTATCTTTATTATCTTGTCTATTTTTAGCATAAGCATCATCAACTAAAATTACGGCATTAGCCCATCTTTTATACTCATAAGAATACCAACTCGTATGAGTATTTGCATAATAGACATCCCCATTTTCAGCAAGATATACTGGTATTAATTCCCCACTTAATACAGGATCTGCTCCATGAAGTATTTCTTCTGTATATTTTTCTCCCACATATCTTGCTCTTGCGTATAATTCATCTATTGCATCTTGTACATCTGCATATGATCCACCACTTACGGTATTTGAATATGTTACATTTTTACTTTCAATAATAGTTTCAGCCACTACTGTACATGTTATAGATATTAATATTCCTAAAACAACTAGTATTATAGTTTTGAAAGATTTCTTCATTATTTTCCTCCCTCATCTTTTTTATATAATTCATATAAACCATCAAGGGCACATTGCACATCATGGCATTCTTCCCCTTGACCATTATGAGCATGGCTTTTACTTGGATCGTAAGTTATAATTGATGATCCTGGCAAATCAAATTCTAATTTACAAAAGACGGTTTTACTTGGATCAACGACTATAGTATCGCCATCATAATCTGTAACATTTTGTACTTCACTATTATTAACATCTACACAATTACTTTTAGATAAAACATAGCCAACAGGAAAGGTTTCATTTGTATCATCTTCGTTAGTTACTTTGAATCCAAAAGAATAATTAACAATTGCTAAAGTTATGATCATTATTAATACAAAGGTACTTAATGATATTACCATTATCTTTTTATTCTTTAGCTTTGTCTTTAACTTTCCCCAAAAATTTTTCATAGCAACCTCTCTATTAATCTATCAACAATATTTTTTTATAAATAACATAAATTGTATAAATAATATGTCGAATTATGTAATATAGATTGTTTTTAAATCCTCTACTACACTATTATTTATATTATATAACCAAATGGTTATACCATCAAGTAAAACCATTTGGTTATATGTAAAATATAATTATGAAGTTAAGAATTGATAGATTAAAAGAAGTAAGAGAAGAAAAAGGCCTTAAACAAGTAGATGTTGCTAAGGTATTAAAAATTAGCCAAGTTCAATATTCAAGATATGAAACCGGTATGAGATTAATGCCTATTGATAAGTTATCTAAATTAGCAGAGTTTTATAATACGAGCATTGATTATCTTTTATATAAAACCGATGAAAGAAAACCTTATGCTAGTTCCGTAATGCACTAAAAAATCCTGAATGATCAGGATTTTATTTTGCCTTTCTTTCCTTTTTTTCAGGAACCTTTTCATATATAAAGTGTTTTTTATCTTCGATAATTGAAAGACACACAAGAAGTAAGCTACTAAATAAGAGTCCTCCTACTACATCAGAGAAATAGTGGGCTCCCAAATATATTCTTGAAGCCATTACCATAAGAACTAATATTCCTAGCAAGGAAGAGAAAAATATTTTATAACCTCTAGAAATATTGGATTTACAAATTAAATAAATAATAAAGCCATAAAGTGATGCACTAGCCATAGTATGTCCCGAAGGATAAGAATAAGAGCTTTCAAGTCCTATCGGCATATATGGTGGCCTTGGCCTTCTTATAATAAATTTGCTTACTTGGTTTAAAATAGTTGATGAGATAATAACTATGGCTGTTCCAAAGGCAAAATGGCTTTTCTTTTCATAAAGTAAAAAGAAGAAAAACATAACAAGTGATAAAATAATAATCCAAGTCGTACTGCCTAAAAAAGTAAATATTTGCATGATCTTATCAGCCATACCACAGTAAAAGCCCATTAAGAAATCGCGAACCGCAAAGTCTACTGTTTTATATACATCAAGCACTACTAAAGTCGTATTTAAAGTAAATAAAACTAGTAATATTGCGGCAATTATATATTTTTTATTTTTCATTTTTCTTTTCTCCTACGAAAATGAACTCTCTTTGAATAATAAAGTTAATTATAAATATTATTGCATCTACTAATAACTTAATAGGTACGGTCTTATTATCGGCAATAGAAAAGGCATGAGCTATAAGATCAACAGATAAAGCCGAAACAATCATTTGAATAACAACTAAAATAAAGTATTTAATCAAAGAAGATCTATTTTTATTTTTGAATACCATCTTAGCATTAATGGTAAAATTGTATATACTAGATAAAACTCTTGAGAATAAAGTAGCTAAAATTATTGATAAACTTAAGTTAAATACATTAACGCTTTGCCAAGGTAAAATCTTTATAAATAAAGCGTACAAAAGGATATCAATAACAAATGATGATACGGAAGATAAAATATATTTAAAAAACAATTTATAGATAGCAAAGGAATCTTTTAAAGGATTGAAGTGACTTTCTGTATTTCCATTAACATATATCGTTTCTATTTCTACTTCTTTAATTGGAACATTTTTAGAAATGGTATCAATTAATTGATTAGTTTCATATTCAAATCGATCTCCCGAAGTTGTCATAAACTTCATCATTACTTCCTTAGGAAGTCCTCGAAGCCCAGTTTGGGTATCAGTTACCGATACTCCAATAAAAGCCTTCATGACACCCCGTGTCGTTTTATTACCAAACCGGTTACGGGCAGGAACATTTTCTTTATTAAAGTTACGGCAACCCATTATTAAGCTATCAGGATTTTTTAATACTTCTTCTGCAACTTTTTTAATATCTTTTACACTATGTTGGCCATCACTATCCGCTGTTACAACTCCCTTTAGGTTTGGATACTCTTCTAAAAGATAATTAAAAGCATCTTTCATAGCTCTACCCTTACCTAAATTAATATAATGATGTAAAACAATAATGTTATCTTTTTCTAAATCCTTGAAAAAAGAATCATATTCATCTCGACAGCCATCATCATAAACTAAAATATTTTTAAATTCTTTTTGCAGTTCTTTTAAAAATTTAGAAAATATTTCTACATTAGGATTAAGAGTTGGAACAATTATAAATATATCTTTCATTTTATTACTCCGTGATTGTCGTCATATTAACAACTCTATAAGCTCCATCATAATAAACAAAATACATTAACTCATGGAACTTATCAGTTTTATCAAATACCGGACTTCCTTGAATAGTCATATTTTTATCAACTTCTACTTCAGCAGAGAAAGCATTTTCATTGTATATAGTTATATTAGATACTTTTTGATTAGTCATACTATTTAAAGAGTGAATTGAGGTAAAGGTAATATCTACTTGGGTAGCCCAATTGTAACCTTTTTGATATAAGTCTGTTCCCTCGATTAAGTTTCTTGATAAAATATCAAAACCATAAGGATACTCGTCTACTAAATCCATTGTTAAGAATTTACTCCACTTGGTAGCAAAATCAATTGGATCATAGTTATCTTTAATATTATTGCCAGCCTTTTCTAAAGTATCAAATTTCTTGAAATTAGCAGCATATAATTTGTCACCATTTTTAGTAAGTTCAACTTTATTACCATCTTGATCTTTAACTTCTATTTTAGGTTCATAAGTAAGGCCTTTAACTTCATAATGATTAAATTTTGGTAAATCTACTAAATCATATACTTCTTGATATTCAGGTATTTCACTAGTTGATTTTGCCTCTTTTTTATCGACCTTAATATCATTAATATATAAATCATAATTATCGGCAACTTCAATATTTACAGTATATAAGCCATCTTCATCATAGGTTTTTATATCATCAACTTTATATTCATTATAAACAAGTAATCCTAAAGCATGCTTTTCACCCAAGTCCTTAAGAGTAACTGTCATAATCTTCTTATCATCAGCAAAGATATCATAAACAAGTTTATCTTCTGTCTTTTTATAAGTTATCTTACTATCTGTAAATAATTTTTTATAACCTTCTTCTAAATTAGATTTCTTTTCATATTCACTAGATACTTTATTTAGCTTAACATGTTTAGAAATATCACCATCTTTAGCATCTTCAGTTATTTCATCTACTAAAGATGCCATAAAACTAGATACATCGCCTTTTTCATAATTCTTTAATACTGAACTAACATAAATAAGCGTATATACAGCAATAACCAAAAGAATTAAAGTAAATATAATTAAAGCTTTTTTATAATTTGATAATTTTTTATTTCTACTTTTTCCCATATTGCACCTACTTAGTTATAATGAATGCTTCAGGTAAACGCCAAGATGAATTTGAGTAATATAAAGTTACAGATGTTTGTAAATACTTATTATCATAATACATGGTAGTAGAAGATCCACCATCGACATTGGCAGCATTTATAGCACCATACTCATCCATAATTTCGATTAAATCGTTAGCTGTAGCTCCTAAATGGCCATTAGCACCACGACCATCAGTAACAAGTAGTAGTACTGCTCCATCTTTTCTTTGCCCAATAGCAGTTCTAGGGTTTGCTCCACTGCCTAGACCATTAGACTCTCTTTTTTCACCATTGATAATTAGTTTAACAAAGTGATTATTAGCATCTGAAGCTTCTTCTTGGAAAGTAACAGCATCTCTTATTTTTTCATCGCTTACAAGTTTTTCAACTTCAGCTTTGCTCTTACCACTTATATCGATAATTCTTAAAATATTATTTTCATCAAAACCAATTAAATGATATCCTACCCCATTATCGTTCCAAACAATTTTACCATCTTGAACAACTAGTCCCATTGGGTATCCGCCTTTGTTACCGGTAGAAACATATATACCACCATTAATTCCGCCAATAGCATCATTTTCTTTAACAATAGTCTCTAAATCTTTTCCATATTCACCAAATGGATAAGTCGTGGCTACTTTAATTTTGCTAGGATCATGAACAATTAATAAAGTTGCCTTATAATTACTACCTGATATTTCAACAGTTTCAATATCTTTGTTTTCACTATTAACGTTAATTAAATCAGTATCTACTTCTGAATCCATCTCTTTAAGAGAATTACTATCAACAACTTCTTGAACTTTAGCATCTGTCATAACAAGTTTAACCATAAACTTCAAAGCACCTGTTTCCAAAAAAGTGGTTACAAATAAGTTTCTAGCCTTAGTAGAAGGCCCATAGCAAATAAGTAATAATGATGAGTATAAAGTAACGATGACAACAAGTAAAAATACTCCTATAAATGATAAACCTTTTCCTATAACTTTTAAAACTTTCATATTTCGACATCCTTTTTATATTTCTATTATATTATACTATAGTTCTTACTTTGATATCAATTAAAAAATGATAGCCATTAACCAAGGTTTTTAATCTCTTACATAACCTTATATGCATCACCTTTATTGCCATCTGCAGTATCATCAATTTTTACATCGAACTTGAGATAAAAGGTTGGACAGATTACATTATATTTATATCAAATCAAATGATTTAATACCCCTAAAGTATTATCAAAATCCAAAATAGTTCATTCATATACTCCGTTATATAACCAAGTGTTTATAGTTAAACATCATTATCTTCTATGATAAAAATGTAACTATATAAATACATGTAAATAAATTAAAACATAAAAAAACGAGCTTAGCCCGTTTTGTTTTCTGTATCTTCATCCTTAGGTATAGGTTCTGGTTTTGGTATTTTATCATTAGCTTTTAGTGTTACATTAAGCCTACTTTCACTAGTTATTGGCGTTCCTACCTCAATACTTTGGCTTTCAACATAACCATAACCTGAAGATGTAACCTTAACACCAATAAAGGCCATATAAGTATTAACATCTGCTAAAGACCAGCCTTTAACATCAGGCATTACATAGTTATATGAATTAGTCATTAAGAACACTTTAGAATTTTTAACAACTTTAGCTCCTTGAAGTGGATATTGATTAATTATATATTTACCATCACCAATAACAACTACTTTAACGCCTTGTTCTTCTAAATCTTTTTTGATATCTTCAACTTTTTGTGATTTAAAATTACTTAAATTTATTATTTTTTCTTCATAGTTATTTTCAACTTCTGTGGCAATATTTGCATACGAAGCAATATCATCTACAGCTGAAGTAAGAACCTTTGCAAAACTTACTTGGCTTGCCTCTAATTGTTTAGTAGCAAAATAAACTATATACTTAGGATCCTCTTTAGGGAACATTCCGGCAAAAGAGGAAATCGTATCATATTCGCCATTTAAATATCCTAAATGACCAGGAGCAGTGATTTGGGCTGTTCCTGTTTTACCAATAAAGGTTACAGTTTTAGGTTGCCAGTAAGCTGCTGTCGACTCATAAGTAACGCCATACATAAGATCTTTTATCTTATCCGCTGTTTCTTTTGATATTTTTTGGCCAAGTTCAACCTTACCATTTTGTTTAATTATATTACCATTTTCATCTACTATCTTATCAACGATATAAGGTTTTAACATAACGCCATCATTAGCTATCATACTCATAGCTTGAAGCATTTGAATTGGCGTAATTTCAACACCACCTTGGCCAAAAGCCGATGTAGCAAGAGCCGCTCCCTTTTGAATACTTATCGTTCCAGCATATTCATTAGAAAGTTCAATACCAGTCTTCTTGCCAAACCCAAAATCATAGTAATAATCACTTAATTTAGCAACCCCTAAATCTTGAGCAATCAATGAAGCCGCAACGTTTGATGAATTAATATAACCTTGATCAAAAGTTATTTCACCCCATCCTTGACCATTGTTCCAGTCTTTTATCTCATAGCCAGAAATAGGAATTGAACCAGATTTATAAGTTTTTTGCCCATCATATATTCCTTCTTCCATTGCCGCAGCCCAAGCAAAGGTTTTCATTGTAGATCCTGGCTCATATGTATATGAAACTAAAGGATTTAAACTTTCCTCTAGAGTATTTAGGTCATTAGGATTAAATGTCGGCGATGTAGCAGATGCAACAATTGCTCCTGTTTCTGCATCCATAACAGTAAAGAATCCCCAAGTAAGTTTATAATTGCTAGTAAGAGTTTTCATTGCATTTTCAGCTATAAGTTGAATCTTACTATCAATAGTAAGATAAATATCATTACCATTTTCTTCTGGTTCTTCAATAAATTGTCGATCTGGAAGGGGATAGCCTAAAGCATCACTTTGATATATACGATATCCATCTTTACCAGACAATTCTCTATTGTAGTAACCTTCTACCCCAAGTTCACCTTTTATTTCGCCATCATCATTTGTCTTAGCATAGCCAATAATGTATGAAGCAAAACTACCCATCTTATAGTATCTTTGGGTTCCTTCGGTAAAGTCAATTCCTTGAAGTTCTAATTCTTCAATTTTCTTTTTGGTAGTTTCTGTTAGATTACGACCTTTTGAACCAAACTCAACTTGAAAAAGCCCATTTTGAATACCCTTTTGTAATCTTTCTAAAATATAACTTTCATCAGCTTCAATAATCGGAGCTAATGCTTTAGCTGTAGCCTCAAGATCTTCAACATGGTTTTCATAGTTTTCATTAGTATAGGCTATTAAATTATAGGAATTAACTGATAATGCTAATGCTTCACCAGTAGAATCATAAATTGTTCCCCGTGATGCATATAAAGTTTGCTTTTTTTCATTACGAGATGAAGCAAATTCTTTTAAAGTTTTTCCATCAACAAAAGTATCATTTGTTAATGAAATATAAGAAAGCCTTGCTATTGCAAGGCATAAACATAGATCAACAATAATCATTATAATGGCATTAGCTTTCTTTGCTACTCTACTTTTCATAATTATTTAATAATTAAGATGTTAGTATTATCAAAAGAAAGGCCATAGTTTTGTGCTACTTCTTGAATATTTTCAAGTGATGCAAGTTCATCAATTTGCATCTCTAAGCTTTCATTTTCATCGTTTTGAACTTCAATATTTCTTTTTAATTGTTCAATAGCAATATTTGACTTAGTTAAAGCAGCAGAAGTAAATACATTAACTGTAGGTATTAAAGCTATTAATAAAGCGATAACGAAATACATCATCTTTTCACCTTTTAAAAGTTTTAAACTTTTTCCTTTCTTTCTTGCCATCTTATATCCTTTCTATTACTCTTAGTTTAGCACTATGGCTTCTGGTATTTTCTAAGAGTTCTTTATCACTAGGAAGTATTGGTTTAGTATTAACTAATTTTACTAAAGGTTTATATTCCTCTGGTATTTCAGGAAGCCCTTTAACTAAATCATCTACTTCCGAATATTTCTTAAATATCTTTTTAACTATTTTATCCTCTAAAGAATGAAATGTTATAACGCATATCCTCCCTTTAGATTTTAACATATTTATTGCATCAGGTAATACTTTTTCTAATACTTCAAGTTCACTATTAACTTCAATCCTAAGAGCTTGAAATATTTTTCTCTCGGGGTGATTTTTGAAAAAGTAATTAGCTCCTGTTGCCTTCTTTATTACCTCTACAAGTTCTAATGTGGTATTAATATTATTTTTTTCTTTGATAATTTCTTTAGCAATTATTTTTGACATCTTCTCTTCGCCATATTGGAAGAAGATTTCTGTAAGAGCTTCTTCAGTATAGCTATCAATAATGCTTTTAGCAGTTTTACTGCTTCTTTGATTCATTCGCATATCAAGAGGTCCATCATTCATAAAGGAAAATCCTCTTGTGCTTTCATCAATCTGTGGTGATGAAAAGCCTAGATCAAAAATGATTCCGTCAACTTTATCTATTCCCATGTCATCCAAAACCATTTTCATATTTACGAAGTTGTCATTAATAATTTTAAAATTATCACCAATTTCCTTTAAGGCTTCAGTACTTGCTTTAACCGCATTTTCATCTTCATCAAAGCCATATAAGAATCCTTTAGGGCATCTTTTTAATATTTCTTTAGAATGGCCAGCATAGCCTACTGTAGCATCGACATATACGCCATCATCTTTAATAGATAAATTATCTATTGCTTCGTTTTTTAAAACGCTATAGTGAAGCGGACACATCGAATAAGGTCTCGGCAATGTCTTCCATTGCATCTGTACTTTCTTCTAAGAATTTATTAAATAAAGATTCATCCCAAATTTCAAGTCGGTTATTCACGCCGATTATAACACATTCTTTCGTTAAACCGGCGTAACTAACCAATGGGGAGGTAATGTTAATCCGACCGTTTTTGTCGAATTCACAAACAGTAGCACCAGAATATAGGTTCCGCAAAAAGGTACGAGCATCCTTTTTGTTAAATGGTAATTCACTTAGCTTCTCTACTAGTTTATTCCATTCAGTCATGGAATAAGCGTATAAGCACTTTTCAAGTCCTCTGGTTATAACAAATGACTCGCCAAGCTCTACGCGGTATTTAGTAGGAATAACTAAGCGGCCTTTATCATCAATGTTATGATGAAATTCGCCCATTAACATTTTTATCCCCCACTTTCTACCACAGTGTACCACTGTCTACCATCATAATACTACAAAGCAAAAAAAAAGTAAATAAATATTTACTTTTTTATCCCATTTTTCTTAATTATTTACACAAATTAAAGGAAATTATTTTTCCTCTTTGCTTGCAACAGCAATAACTTCTTTTCCAGCATAGTTACCACACTTTGTACAAGCTCTATGTGGACGAATAGTTGCACCACACTTAGGACATTTTGTAAGTGTAGGAGCAGTCTTCTTTAAATGAGTTCTTCTCATTCTTTTTTTAGTTTTACTAGTTCTTCTAAATGGAACAGCCATTTCATTCACCACCTTCGTTATATTCAGTTAATTTTTGTAAACGAGGATCTATTTCTTTTTTTACCTCATCTTCATTTATAACTTGCCAATTATCACCTTTTAAATTATCAGCATCACTTTTGGTATATCTAATTGGGACTTCCAATACAATATTTTGCCACAAAAGTTCCATAATATCAAGTGTATTTTGATTATTTTGCACTTCATCAAGCACTTCATCAATATCAAAATCTAGGTTATATGGGATTTTCTCAAGAGTAACGCTATCAGGCAAATACATTATACCATGAACCTGAAGTCTAACAACTACTTCATCAACTTCATTTTGGCTAACATAGCCTTTAACATGAATATCATCTAAAGATAATATGCTAGTATTTTGATAATATTCCTCAGGGAAGTTTATATTACTATCAATTTCTATTTTATCTTTATAACTAAGTTCTGCTAAATTAATTATCATAAATCCTCCTTTTAATCCATAACTCTTTTAAACATTTTTTCTAAATCATAGATGGTAAATTTAATAATCGTTGGCCTTCCATGAGGACAGTTATATGGATTATCACATTTAACTAGTTCATCTAATATATACTCTATCTCCGTCATAGATATATGCATATTAGCTTTAATGCTCATTTTACAGGCTAAAGTTATGGCTATCTTTTCTTCGAATTTAACACGGTCAAATTTCTTATCTAGGCCTATAATAAGCTCAATAATTCGGCGAATACTCTCTTCTTCATAGCCTTCTTTAAGCCATGTTGGATGGGCTTTGACAATAATTGTATTGATGCCAAATTCTTCAAAATCAACATTTAAACTTTCAAGTATATCTCTTTTTTCCATAAGGCTTATAAAATCAGATGGTGAAAGCTCAATAGTCATTGGAATTAATAAAGGTACTTTACTAACATCTTTTTCTCTGAGCTTTTTCATATACCTTTCATAGTTTATTCTTTCATAAGCAGCATGTTGATCAAGAAGATATATCCCCTCTTCATTTTCGGCAATAATATATGTTCCTAAAGCAAGACCTACCGGATATAATTTTAGACTCTTAAGCTCTTTATTATGAATAACCTCTTCCTTACGAAAATCCATAAATATTTGCTCATTTATAACAGGTTTTTCTTCTTTTTCTAAAACACTATTCTCTTCTTCTTTATTTTCGATAACTTCATCAAATGGCGTTAATTCTTTTTCTTCAGCTGGTTTTACAATAAGAAGATTATCATATAAAGCTTTTTTAATGGTATCGGTAATTAAGGATGATAAATCTTTTATTTTAGATATTTTAACATCTTGCTTAGTAGGATGAATATTAACATCAATAATCGTTGGGTCAGTTTCAATACAAAGTACGACAACTGGATATTTATCTACGGGTTTATATGTATAATACGCATCATTAATAGCGTTGTTAATATCATTATTTTTAACAATTCTACCATTTAATATGGTAATCATGCTGTTACGATTGGATCTTAGTATATGGGGTTTACATGCATAACCCGAGATTATAAAATCATCATTCTCATTTTTAAACTCTAGTAAGTTTTTGGAAATATCCATACCATATATTTCATGAATCGTCTTTTTTAAATTGCCTGAGTCACTGGTTTTAACAATAACTTTTTCATTATTAGTTAAGGTAAAAGCAATATCGGGTTTAGATAAACTAAGCCTTTCAATAAATGATGTACAACCAGCAAGTTCCGTAGATTCAGACTTTAAATATTTTAACCTAGCAGGAGTATTATAAAAGATATTACTTACTTCTATATCCGTTCCCTTTTTCTCAGGGCACTCTTTCTCCTCCAGGATTGTTCCACCTTTAATATGAATATAACTAGATTCTTTACCATTATAGGTAGCAAGTTTAACTTCGGCAACTGCGGCAATGGAAGCTAAAGCCTCGCCTCTAAAGCCTAAAGTATCAATAAAATATAAATCTTCTTCTTTATATAGTTTAGATGTAGCATGTCTTAGAAAGCAGCTTTTAGCATCTTCCCTATCCATTCCGGATCCATCATCCATTACTTCAATAGATTCTAAACCAGAATTAACTAAATTAACGGTTATATTTTTACTTCCAGCATCAATAGAGTTTTCCACAAGTTCTTTTACAACGGAAGATATTTTTTCAATTACTTCACCCGCGGCTATCTTATTAGCTAAAAGCTCACTCATTACTTTTATTTTACTCATGATAACTCACTACGCTTTCTCTTATCTCATAATCTTTAAGATTTGTCATAATCCTAGTTTCATTTTTAAAATATATAAATCCTAAAGATGGAATAACTATTTCACTTTTTTCGGGCATAATTATTTCTTGATAAACATTATCATCTTTCTTAGACTTTACTTTAATATCATCATGAAGATATAAAGTCATAAAAGATTTATCAGATGCTTTTATGGCAAAATCATCAATAAATAGACTATAGCCTTCATTTAAAGTAACTGTCTTAGGCACAATCTTCTTTTTAAATATCAATTCTTTCACAGGATAAACTTCATTAAAGCCCGGAGCATCATAGACTTTTATATTTTCATAATTAAGACAGATAAAATCTACTGTCGTATTTTTATATTCTGATACAGTCAAATTTTTATTAAATAAATAATTTATTAAACTCGATTTGCCAGATGACGTAGGACCAGAAAATAGTACTTGACCATATTCTTGGCATAAATTCATAATTTCATTTTTGCCAAAGCCATTTTCTTTAGAAAAAAGAATTACCTCATCTACATTATAAATCTTCTTAATATTATCTATTAAGATAGAATATTTTAGATTAGTGGGCAGAATATCAACCTTAGTTATAACTAGAACTTTATCGTTAGTTATCTTATTATAAATATCTATTACTTTACTATTTAGATTTAAAATATCCGTTAAAAAGAAAGTAAAAATCCCTTTTTTATTTATTTTATTAAGAATATCTTCATCACTTATAACATTTTCATTTTGAATATTTTCATGATAATTTAATAATTTAAAACATCTTAAACAGTATTTAGCATCTTTCTTGGGAGCATAGCCCTTTTTATCTTTATCTTCATATTGAAGTCTAACCCCACAGCCAATACACTTACTCATAATACTTGCCTTTTTCTAGTATTGATTTTTTAGCTAAACTCTTTAGAATAAATCTTTCAAAAAAGCGATTAAATCTTGTCCAAATTGGTTCTTTGGTTCCAATAGAATTTACTAAAATACTTAAGCAATCATTACGATTAGCTCCCCAGATATCGGTCATGATTTGATCCCCGATGCAAGCAATTTCCTCGGGTTTAAATTTATATAAACGCATTATCTTAAGATATTTTGTCTTAAAAGGTTTACGAGATGAATAAGCTACATCAACATTTAATATTTCTTTAAAAGGTGTAAGTCTTTTCTTAGATGCATTGCTTAAGATTATAACTTTAAAATCTGATGATAGTAAATGGAATAATTCTTTTAAATCTTGAGATGGTGTATCTTCCGTATATGGAGCTACTGTATTATCTAGATCAAATAGCAAACATTTTATTCCTCTTTTTTTAAGTTTTTTATAATCAATTGTATATATACTCTTTTGATACATGTCTGGCACGAACTTATCCATATCAATCACCATATTTAATTTTAACATGGATGGCCCAAAAAAAGAATAGATAACTCAAATGAATTATCTATTCCCTACCATTTTCCCCAAGTGGGGAAAATGGTTTATCAGCCTGTTTCCAAATTTTTTTAAAAGTTCTGTTTTATCTTTCTTACTTCTTGCATTCTTTCACTTTCTAATTCTTTAAGGCTCTTTTTAGGCGTTGGTAAATTTTCAGGTAAGGTTCCTCCGTTTTTTTCTATAGCCTCTCGCACATTTTTGCCAACACTATAATGTGCTATATTAGCATCATTTTCTGAATTAATATTTTCTCTTTTTAACTTTTCTTCTGTTTGCGTAATTCTAAACAAATTAGCAGCAAGTTCAACACTTCCCATATTATCTAATATATCTTCCCGATATTTTAAACCTTTCCTTTTGGCAATATCGTTTGCGGTTTCGCCATTGTATAAGCCCTTATATCCTTCGTTATGAAATTTAGCAAAGTTTTTAACCCCGGCATTTTTAGCTACGATATTTAAAGAATAATTTCCCTTGCGTGTTAAATTTCTTTGATAAAACCTTTTATCATCTTCACTTAACAGACTATATTCTTTTTCACTTATTTCTTGTTTTCTAGTTTGAATAGCAAAATATGTTTGACCTAAAGCAACAGGCTTCTTTCTTGGGTCAGCATTTTGTACAATTAAATAACACGCATATCTTGATAAATGATAGTCTATTTGGCTTCTTGTAGCGTTAGAGCCAATACTGACCATTTTTCCCACTTGGGAAAAATGGTTTTCAACCGCATTATTACTGGCTTTGCAAGAAGCCATGGCATCATTTATAACATTAAGAAACTTATCCCATCTTTTATATTCTAGGCCCCTCATTAACTGCCTGGCTTCCCAATATTCATTTCCATATTCGTCGATATGCTTTATATTTTCAAATATTGATGTGTTTTTTTCTAATTCATTCATTTTGCATCCTCCTTTTATCAAAAATAACAAAGGGATATAAAAGCCAAAACTATCCCCTCATATAAATATACATTACGAAAAAAGAAGAGATTTCCTTTATTTTTTATTAAAAATTTCAAAATAAATATTAAATCACGTAAAAACATGTCAAGTCTGACATGTTCATTTAAAATCTAAAATATATAAAGGGATTATATGAACCCGTGATTAAGAATATTATGGCAATAATAAATATTAATAAAAGTATATAATCATTTTTTAAATTAATCTTCTTAAATGATAATAAAATGCCTATTATAAAGATAACAATATTCTCTATTTTAAATAGTCCTACGACATTAAGTAATTTAATAGAGCCTAAACCATTTAAGCCAAGCATTGATGTAAGAATATTTCCAGCCTCAGATAGATTAGTACTTCTAAAAATTACCCAACCTATAATAACCAGAACCATAGTATAAATATGTTTTATAGCACTTGGTGCTTTATCCAAATATTTTTTAAGCCATATTTTTTCGATTAGTAATATAACACCAAAGTATAAACCCCATAGAACAAAGTTCCAAGATGCTCCATGCCAAAGACCTGTTAAGAACCAAACAATGAAGATATTTCTAATCCACTTTATTTTACTAACACGGTTTCCTCCCAAAGGGATATAAACATAGTCTTTGAACCAACTTGATAAAGATATATGCCATCTTCGCCAATATTCCGTTATAGATTTAGAAATATATGGCATATCAAAGTTTTCTAGATAGTTAAAGCCAAGCATCTTACCAATACCAATAGCCATATCACTATAGCCTGAGAAATCAAAATATATTTGCATCGTATAGCATATCATAGCTATCCAAGAACCAATAAAGCCATAATAGTTTGCTCCGGCTTCTAAAATGGAAGTAGCAATAAGGCCAAGACTATTAGCAAGAATTGCTTTCTTAGCAAAACCACTTATAAATCTTCTGATGCCTACAGCAGTATCTTTATAGTTTTCTTTACGATTATCAAGTTCATCTTCAATTGTTTCATAACGAACAATTGGTCCGGCGATAAGTTGAGGAAATGATACAATATAACATCCTAAATAAAGAATATTTTTTTGGACCTTTACCTTCTTTTTATAAACATCAATGATATAAGATACCATTTGGAAAGTATAAAAACTAATACCTATGGGAAGAGCTAAATTAACTAAAGGTAAATTTAATTTAGGGATAAAATTAATAGTATTTATAATAAAATCAGTATACTTAAATACTAGTAAAGTACCCAAATCAAATACTAAAGCCAGAATAAACCATAGTTTGCGATTTTTCTTTTTATCAATTAAAATTGCTAAAACATAATTAACTAAAATTGATATTAAAATAAGAAAAACATAAAATGGTTCGCCCCAGGCGTAAAAGATAATGCTAAAGAAGAATAAAACATAATTACGAATATTTCTTTTTTTACATATGAAGTAGCAAAATAGAAAAGCTGGAAAGAAAAGAAATAAGAATAAAATACTTGTAAATTCCATTATAACCCTAGCCTTTCTTGTAAATTATAATCATACACATCAAACAATGTAGATTGAGCTTCCATTAAGATTAAAACTTTAGAAATATTATTTTCTTTAATAAAATCTTCATATTTAAAGTTTTCTATATATCTTGGATTTACAGTATAAGTTTTATTAAAGCTCTCAGCAATTATGTAGTCCATTTGCCATGCATATGAATCACCAATTATCAAAAGATTTTCATCGCCATTTCCATAGTCATAGCATAAGACTTCATCAGCAAGGCCATTGTAATAACCAATGTAATAATCAAAGAACATTTCTTTATGAGGATTAGCACTTAACTTCTTATAACTAGGATTACTAATTTTCAAATCATATGGTGTATCTAAATAAAGAAGTCTATCATAAAAAGATGTATCACCAGATGCTTTAGCCATTGAGCCATACATTTTAATATCCTCTACAGCTTTTACTTCATAATCATTTAGATTAACGTTTAAATGCATGCCTATATCTTTTAAAGCTTCTTTAACGGCATAGGAATTCCAGTGATGATCAGTTCTATAAAAACTATTAATATAATCTTTTTTATCTAAATTAAGTTCAACAATATTCACCATATCATTTAGCTTTTCTTTAAATAAATCTTTATATTTATCATAGTTTCTAAAACTTATATTTTTATTATCAGTAAATTCATAGCGGTATGGCAAGTACACTAAAACAGGAATATCATATGAAGCAATCTTTTTGATATTATCTACTTCTTGATTTAATCTTTCTTCAAGTTCTTTATCGCTTTTGTTATAAACTATATAGTAAAAGTTATCTGCCATATTTTTGATAACATATTCATTATCAACATTTTTCTTAGTAGGCATATCACTTTGCCCAAATAGCTTATATTCTTGTTCATTAATAAAGTTTAAAGTTTTTCCTGTATAGTAATTTATCTCATTATATAAAGGAAAATTATTAGTTACCATAACATCTATATAATTTTTATAATTATCAAGTTTAGTATTTATTTTACTTATGATATTACCTTCGACTTTTTGGGGACTTGCCAAAGAAGAATAGCTGTTTACTAATATACCTTTTTTAAGCAAGATATAATTAACGGGATATAGTAGTAAAACAGCATATATTATAACTAAAAAAGTAATAACAAATCTTTTATCTTTTTTCATATAATCCCTTTTCTAAAACAAGCTTAATTGAGCACTTTCTTGCATATCTTTAAAAACACCAAGTTCACGAAGTTTATCAACCGTTGTTTTATTAACTTTGCCTCGATTAGCAAAATCTTCAATGCAGTAAAATGGTTGTTTTTCTCTTTCCTCTATTATTTTGGTTGCAACTGAGTCTCCTAAACCATCAAGTGTTCTAAATGGGCAAATAAGGGTCATATTATCATTTTCATCAATAACAAAATTCTTACCATGACTCTTCTCAATATCAATCATCGCAAATTTAAATCCTCTTGCGGTGGCCTCAAGGCAAAGCTTTAAGGTTTCAAGAACGCTTGCCTCTTTATTCGTAGCATCATGACCTTTATTAGTTATCTCAATCATCTTTTCTTTAATAGCGTCATATCCTTTAACCATTGTTTCAAGGTCAAAGTCATCAAATCTAGTTGAAAAATAAGTAGCATAATATATCGCTGGATAATGAACTTTAAAGTAAGCAATTCTAAAGGCACTTGTTACATAAGCAGCTGCATGGGCTTTAGGGAACATATATTTAATCTTACCACAGGAGTCAATAAACCAATCTTCAATACCGGCATTTTCCATTGTTTGTTTATGACCAGCCCAAGTTTCAGGGTCTTTGGAAGCTTTTCCTTTACGAACAAATTCCATTATCTTAAAGGCTTTGATTGGCTCTAAACCCTTATACATAAGATAAACCATGATATCGTCACGACATCCGATTACTTCAGAAAATGGTACTACGCCCTGTCTTATAAGTTCTTGGGCATTACCCAGCCAAACATCAGTACCATGAGAAAGTCCAGATATTTTAATAAGCTCAGCAAAAGTTTTAGGTTTAGTGTCAACAAGCATCCCAATCGTAAATGGGGTACCAAATTCAGGAACACCTAAAGTACCCGTTTCATTCATAATTTGTTCTTTAGTAACTCCTAAAGGTTCGGGTGATAAAAATATTCCCATAGTATCTTTATCATCAAGAGGTACAGTTGTAACGTCAATGCCTGTTAAATCTTGAATCATCCTAAGTTGGGTTGGATCGGTATGCCCTAAAATGTCTAGTTTTAAAACATCTTGATCAATAGCGTGGTAATCAAAGTGCGTTGTTCGCCAAGCTGCATCAATATCTTCCGCAGGATATTGGAAAGGTGTAAAATCAAAGACATCCATATAGCCTGGGATAACAACAATTCCTCCTGGATGTTGGCCAGTAGTTCTCTTTACTCCAGTGCAACCTTTAGCAAGTCTTTCAACTTCAATATTATTTAAAACAATATTTTTATCTTCGGCGTATCCTCTGACAAAGCCACAAGCTGTCTTATCTGCTACAGTACCTATAGTTCCGGCCCTGTAAACATTATCAACACCAAATAATACCTTGGTATATTCATGCGCGGCAGCTTGGTTTAAATCCGAGAAATTTAAGTCAATATCAGGAACTTTATCGGCATTAAAACCTAAGAAAGTAGCAAATGGCATGTCTTGGCCATCTTTGACCATTAACTCACCACAGTTAGGGCAATTTTTGTCAGGCAAGTCAAAACCACTGTTATAAGTAGCTCCTAAAGATACACCATTTTCATCTTCAAAGATACTACATTTACAATTACGGCAACGGTAATGAGGAGGTAAGGAATTAACTTCAGTTATTCCCATCATTGTTGCAACAAGTGATGATCCAACAGAACCTCTTGAGCCAACTAAGAAACCATCATCATTAGATTTCTTAACTAGTTTTTGGGCAATAAGATAAATAACATCAAAGCCTCCACCGATGATACCACCTAAAGACTTTTTGACTTTCTTATCGATATCTGCTATAGGATCAGAATCTTTTAAGGTTTTAAGTTCTTCTTCTAAAGAAGTTTTTTCTTCATCAGATGCTTCTTTTAACTTGTCTTCTAAAGCTTTAATATTATCTTCTTTTTCTTTATTAAGTTTGAGTATTAATTCACTTTTAACCATATCTTTAACGGCATCCATACCTTTTAAAATGGTTTCATGTAAAAGAGCAAAAGCTTTTTTGGTAAGCTCATCACCTTCAAGATGTTCTTCTCTTTGCAGTTTAGTTTTAATACTTTCTAGTACAGCATCACCATAAAGCTCTTTACTTATTCTTTCTTCAATATTATATGGTAAAGGGTCACCATACCAATCACCAGCCTTGGTATAAACTAGACTCGTAACTGTTTCAATAGAGTTTTCAATCTTTGGCGAAAAAGGAACGCCTCCCGTTTGAATAATAACCTCTACTTCTTCTATCATATCGGCTAGTTTATTAGTATTTTCAACAACAATTTGATAAGCTAAATCTTCCCCAAGGAAAGCAAATTCTTCCAGCATTTCATCCGTCGTTCTAAAATGCATTTCGGGTTGTTCGACGCCTCTTCTATTTAAAGGGTGAAGTTTACCATTAGTCTTTTGATTGATAATAATAGAGCGATAAATCTTATCCTCAGGAGTTAAATAATGGGCATCAGATGTGGCAACAACAAGTTTACCCGCATTATTAGCTACCCTTATAATCTTCTTTATATTTTCTTGTAAATCCGCAAGGGTTTTAAACCCACTTGATTCCATTTGAATTAAATGTTTTATAGCACTTATTGGTTGAACTTCAATGTAGTCATAAAAACTCATCATCGCCGATAACTCTTCATCATCTTTAGATAAAGCAGCTTCAAAAATCTCATTATTGATACAACCACTACCTATTAAGATACCCTCTCTTAATTTTCTAAGTTCTCCTTTAGGTAGTCTTGGCTCACTATTTCTAAATAAATATGTCGTATTAGCATAACTAATAATCTTAAATAAATTCTTAAGTCCTGTTTTATTTTGCACTAAACAACATAAATGAAAAGGATGGGAAAATTGAATAATCTTATTGATATCCACACTATTATACATTTCGGTAGTTGTAGTAATATTTTGATTTAATAATTCCTTACACTCTTTCCAGAAAGCCTTAGCAGTACCCGCGGCATCATAATCTGCTCTATGGTGTTCATCCTCATTCCATTCAACATCATACTTTTTAACTAAAGTAGAAAGTTTATAGTTACTCCAATCTGAGTGAAGCATTCTAGCAATATTCATCGTATCGAGTACCGTATTTTTAAATGGTTCTAAATTATATTTTTTACAAGCTGCATTAATCATCCCAATATCAAATTGAGCATTATGGGCAACCATAGGAAGACCATCAGCCCATTCAAGAAATCTTTTGGTAACCGTTTCCTCATTATCAGCATCTTTAACCATCTCATCAGTAATATGCGTAAACTCCGTGATGTTTTTAGGAATTGGATAGCCTGGATTAATAAACTCATCAAAACTTTCCAAAATTTCGCCATCTTTGATTTTAACCGCTCCGATTTCAATCATTTGATCTTTACCAGCGTATAATCCTGTTGTTTCGGTATCATATACTACATAAGTTTGACCTTCCAAAGGATAATCTTGTAAATTTGTAATAAAATCAATATCATCATTTACCACATTAAGCTCTGTTCCATAGATAACTTTAAAGTGATCTTCCGGAGCCTTGCCACTATTATAGTCACATACAGCATGAAATAAATCCGGATAAGCTTGAACCGCATTGTGATCAGTTACCGCAACTGCTTTATGACCTAATGATAAAGCAAATTTAACTAATTTTTTAGGTTCTATTACCCCATCCATCGCACTCATCATTGTATGAGTATGAAGCTCTACTCTTTTAACTTCAGCATTATCTTTAACTTTAACATCTTTAGAGTCAATGCTTTCAATACTACGAGCATTGATATTCATTTGATTTGTATATTGGTCTTTTTCCATATTGCCAAAAACACGATACCAGTTACCTTCTTTAAGTTTTTTATTAATCTTTAAGAATTCTTCTTCATCAAACTTAACAATTTTCATAAGGTAACTATCAGTTTTATCACTGACCTTTAGATTTAAGATGTAGATAGGTCCTTTCTTACCTTTTCTTTCAATAACTTCTTTTTCAAAGACAAAAACTTCAACAATTATGTTTTTGGTTTCGCCCATAATATTATGTAAAGATATTACTTCACCATCACGATGCGTACCCATTATCATAGGACTTTCCTCTTCTTTGTATTCCATATTTCTTTCGCTATCGATCTCGGCTCTAACGCTCTCAACAGCAGCTTCATCAATCTCTACCTCGATAGCATCAGCATCAAGGCCATAAGTTTTAGCATACTTGACTAAATCTTTAGACGTATTTTCAATCATTCTTTTTTCAACTTCACTCGTCGCTTTTATCTTAATAATATTGTCTTCAAAACGATGATTTATGCCACTTAAAGAAGGCTTACTTATATAGTAATCTGTAATAATACTATCAAGTAATGCCTCTTCATCTTCTTCTGAAAGATCAGGATAAACCATGGTTATATAGCACTCTTTTTCACCCCCAATTTTATTTTGACAGGCTTTTACAAGTTCATCAACTTTAGCTTTTTCAATTACATTGGGAGCTTTTATTTTAACTTCATAAATATCAAGTGATGAATAATAAACTACTTTTTCTACTTCTGCTTCATCAAAAGCATCAGTCGTAAATTTAATACTGTTAAAAAATCTTTTTAGTTCATCATTCATCATACATCACTCTCTATCTAGTTTATTAACAACAACTTGGTATTTATCAAATCTCTTTGAAGATTTACCGTTTATTAAAATTATATCACGAACCTTTAGATCCGTTAAAGAAGAATATACTCGAGGAAATAATACTAACTCTACTTCCCCTGTCTCATCAGATGCCGTTACAAAGGCCATTTGCTCACCTTTTTTAGTTTTTAAAGGCGATATTTTTTCCACTAGTAATGCCATGTTAATATTTTTAAATAAGTATTCTTTAACTTTACTAGCCTTGACAACTTTTTGATATTTACTACATGGATGGTTAGATATATACATCCCATAGTATTTAAGTTCATTTTCCATTAAATTTTCTTTAGGATATTCCTGTAGATTTTCTAAAAAAGGCTTTAGAGCATTTTCATCATCCATCGATGCATAATTAAATAAAGTATCCATGGCATTTATTAAACTTGCCTTAGTATACTTAAAGGTATCTAATGCTCCTGATAAAACTAAGGTTTCAAATATCGCTGGTGTAAGTACTTCTTTGCATTTTAAAATAAAGTCATAGATATCATTAAATTCTTTATCTCTTTTAGTTAAAATTACTTTTATTACATTATCAGGAAGATTCTTAATCATTTTAAAAGGTAAAAGCAAGTAGTTATTCTTAAATTTAAAATCTTCCCCAGAAAGATTAATATTCGGTTTTAATATAGTGATATTATCCTTTTTAAGCAAAGTTATATAATACTTACGGCTTTCACTGTTTTTAGCTTCTTCAAGCATAACAGTATTATATATAACGGGATAGTTTACTTTTAAATAAGCTAAAGTATAGACTATTTTGGCATAACATACAGAATGAGATTTATTAAAACTATATGAAGCAAAACTTAGGATTTTTTCAAACAAATCATTAACAAATTCTTTATCGTAGCCTTTCTCAGTAGCTTTATTAATAAAATTATCTTTTTCTTTAGCTAAAACATCCATCTTCTTTTTCGACATGGCAATTCGCACATTATCAGCTTCATAACCATTATAACCCGCGATAATCGTAAGGATTTTCATAACTTGCTCTTGGTAGATCATAATACCATATGTACTATCTAGAACCTCTTTAATATCGGGATGAACTTCATATTTACCAGTATCTTTATTTTTAATATATTCATCCATTTGCTTATTGGGACCTGGCCGCACTAAAGCTACAGCAGCAGTTAATTCATCAAAGTTTTTAACTTGCAGTTTATATAAACTATTTGATGCATACCTTGATTCAAATTGAAATAAGTCTTCGGTTTTCCCGGATTTTAAATATTCATATACTTTAGGATCATCTAAAGGAATACTTTGCATATTAAAATCCTTTATTTTCTCACTCATTTTTCTGATTAAAGTAAGATTTCTAAGACCTAAGAAATCCATTTTCAAAAGGCCCATATTTTCGATATAGTCCATAGCGATACCAGTTTTTAAAATATCTTCATCATTTATAACTGGGATAATATCATTTAAGGCTTTTGAAGATATAACTACACCCGCGGCATGAGTGGAAATATTTTTCTTTAAACCTTCAAGATGAAAAGTAATATCATAAAGCTCCTTTAGGCTCGGATATATATCTAAATATTTTTTAATATCTTTATTACTTTCTAAATTATCTTTTAAAGATAAATCAGCTCTTATAATTCTAATAAATTTTTCAAATAAATTATTATCTATCTTTAAAACTTTAGCTAAATCCCTAAGAATTAATTTACTTTTATAGTTATTAAAAGTAAGGCCTAATGCCACGTTATCTTTACCATATCTTTGTTGAACATATTTAATAACTTCATATCTTCTTTCATCTTCAAAATCAATATCAATATCCGGCATCTTTTTACGATATGGATTTAAGAATCTAGCAAAAAGCAAATCATACTTAATAGGATCAATATCAATAATGCCAACTGCATAGCTTATTAAACTGCCCGCGGCACTACCTCTTCCGGGACCTACGATGATACCATTTTTTTTAGCAAATAAAACATAATCATAAACAATCAAAAAATAGTCAATAAAGCCCATGCTCCTCACAGTATTAAGCTCTTCTTCGAGTCTTTCTAAATACCCTTTGGGAACGTGGTTATTAAACCTTTTCTCAAGCCCTTTGATAGCTAAAGTTTTTAAATATTCATAAGAGTTAATATTATCTTTATATATAGGAATATATCTTTTATCAAAAGGAATATCTATATCAATATCTTTAATAAATAATTCCTGTTCTTGTTCTTCTTCAAAAGTTATATTTAAATTTAAATAATCTTGTTCCGTAAATTTAAAATCTCCCCCGAGATCTTGAAGATATTTTAAATAACTAATATTATCTTTATCTAAAACTCTAGCATTATTTACTCTTACTACCTTGCTAGAAAGAATTAAGGCATTCTTTTTTTCTATCTGAGTATTATACCCTAAGAAAAGGGTATCCTTATTAATAATAGAACTATATAATTCATAAGATTCATAAGGAAGAATAATCTTAATATTAGGATTATTTAAATTATCTTCTGTTATATCAGAAGAACTATTTAACTTAATTAAGTATTGAAAACCTTCATAGTTTTTGGCATAAACATACACCTTTTTATCTGATACTAAAACTTCTAAAGCAATGATAGGCTTAATGGCTTTTTCCTTACACTTAATATAAAACTCAATACTAGCATATAAGTTATTATCACATATAGCACAGGCTTTAATATTATGAGCCTGTAAAAAGGCCATTAAATCAGGTATCTTAATAAGGCTTGTTAATAAACTAGAATCTGTTGTAATCTTAAGTGGTACCATAAGCTATCTCCTTAAGTCAATTATAGCAAAGTATTATTTAATTGACAATTATAAGGAAATTTGATAAACTTTAAACGATTAGGAGGGATACTATGGCTACAAAAGTAACAACTAAAAAACCTTTATCAGGTAATAATCGTTCTCATGCTTTAAATGCTACTAAAAGAAAGCAAAAACCAAATTTACAAAAGAAGACTATTGATGGAGAAAAAGTTATCATTTCATCTAGAGAAGCAAGAACAATTAATAAAGCATCTAAAAAATAAAAATACTGGATTTAAACATCCAGTTATTTTTTTGCTATAAGACTTCTTTTAATGCCAAGACGGGCTTTAGTTGTTGTAGCATATTCTTCCCAACCTTCTTTAGAACTAGTGTAATTAGGACTAGTAATTATTTGTACCCTATCATATTCATGAAGTGGTGTTTCAAAAGTAGCTGGTACTTCATTTATTGTTACCATTCTGGCACTATCCGCAATAGAATCTCCTAAAAGATAAGCTACATCGATAGGAGTTGCGCCAATTGGAAGTTCAAGCACTTGACCACTTGCGGTTGAAATCACAATTTTACCATCAAATAGTTCGCTTTTAACATGGGAAATAAATTCTGAATCACTAGGATAAGCTTCATTCATAACTTTAATACCATTTAAGAATTGAAAATCATTTTGGGCAGTTTGCATCATAGCATCTTTTGCCATGCTTCTTTTACTACGCCATAAAGACATTAAACCATTTTGGTCTACCTCATCCATACCATAAGTCTTAATACGATTTTGTACTAATACTCCCGTTGGGGAATATACAGTAGTATGCAAAGCTTTATACATATTTTTCTTAGGATCACATATAAAATCTTTAAACTTAGAATTAACCGGAGGATATAAACTATGAACTAAGCCTAAAGTTATGTAACAATCCTCTAATTCATCAACAAGAATCTTCAAAGCTAAAAAATCATGTATATCATAAGGAGTTTGTCCCCCTTTTATCTTTTTATATACACTATAAACATGTTTAATTCTAATAAGAACATCTGATGGTATATTCTTCCTCTTTAAAATACTAGCTATCTTATCAAGCATCTCATTTAAAATATTATTTACTTCATCTTGATATGAACTAATTAACTCACAAGTAGTAGCATATCCCTCAGGATCAATATATTTTAAACTTAAATCTTCAAGTTCGCCTTTAAAACAATCAACACCTAAAAAGCCAGCCAAAGGAGCATAAAAATGCAAGGTTTCTTCAGCTTTCGCAATTTGTTTTTCGCGTGATTGATATTCTAAAGTTCGCATATTATGAAGTCTATCGCTTATCTTAATTAAAACAATTCTAGGGTCTTTAATTAAACCTAATAATATTTTTCTAAGATTAGCTAAATCTTCCGCTTCTTTAGACGAAAAATTAATTTCTTCAAGATTAGTAACGCCATTTACAAGATCTGCTACTTCTTCACCAAAAGCTGATGCTAACTCTTCATATGTACATGGAGTATCTTCTAGAACATCATGTAAAAGGCAAGCACAAAGAGTAGCTTCATCGGCCCCTTTAACTGCTAAAGTATAAGCAACATTTATGGGATGGATTATATAAGCTTCACCACTTTTTCGAACTTGGCCCGCATGAAACTTACAAGCATATTGATATGCTCTTTTTACTTTCTCAAGCGCATCAGGATTATCAATCTTGACTGCTTCGAAAAGTAAATCTTCATTTGCTATCAGACCAGCTCTTCCTAAAACCATAACCCTACCTCATAATAAATCCTTAGGACTTAATTGTAACACGAAATAAGTAAAATTCAAGTATTCTATTAAAAACTTTTTATATTTCCATAATATTTATATAGGTAATTTCCCTATTTACTTTTTTTAGTAGCTCATACAATATTTCAGGAGGAAATTATGTTATTTGAAAATGATAATTCATATTTAGATATGGTAATGAATATTCCTGGACTTGATTATCTAAATAATTCTCATGAGCAAGAGAAAGAAGAAAAATATGAAGATTTCTATCGTGGCAATATGTTTGATAAAGAATTCATCCCTTATAAAGGTATGACTTACATTGCCCCTAAAGTAAAAACCGAAAAACAAAAAGACTTACTCGCTATTATGAAATGTAACTTTATGTTAATAGATTATAATCTTTATTTAGATGTTCATCCAGAAGATACTATCATTCTAAATAAGTATAAAAAAGTTGCTAAAACCTTAGAGGATAAAACTAAGGAATATGAAAAGAAATATGGACCTTTATGTAATACTTCTGCTGACTATAGTACCTTTAAATGGATAGAATCACCATGGCCTTGGAATAAGGAGGATGGTAAGTATGTTTAAGTATGACAAAAAGTTAGAATTTCCTATTAATATTTCTAAAAAAGATTTAAGAATGGCTAAATATATCATCACACAATTTGGTGGTTCCAATGGTGAACTAGCAGCTTCAATGAGATATTTTTCGCAAAAGTTTACCATGCCAGATGACAAAGGAAGAGCTCTACTTAACGATATAGCAACTGAAGAACTTGGTCATATCGAAATGATATGCACTATGGTTCATCAACTTACTAAAGATGCTACTTTAGATGAACTAGAAAAAGCGGGTCTTGCAAGTTATTACACTGAGCATGGGGTTAGTTTATATCCATCAGACTCTCTAGGTAATCCATTTACTGCTACTTACTTTGCTTCTACAGGAGATGTTATAGCAAATGTCTCTGAAGATATGGCTGCTGAACAAAAAGCTAGAGCTGTATATGAAAGTTTAATTAACTTAACAGATGATGACGATGTTATAGGTCCCCTATTATTCTTAAGACAAAGAGAAGTAGTTCACTTTAATAGATTTAAAGAACTATATGATCATTACAAAAAATTAGGATACTAAAAAAGGCGCTAATTCAGCGTCTTTTGTTTTTGCAAAACATTAACTAATTAGATAAGGTTTTTCTTTAGTTCCCGTTCCATCAATTAATCGAACATCTGATTTTAGATAAATTGAAGGACGTACAGCAGAATACATGTAGTCATTATCACCTGTATGAGCACAACCAAAGCCATCATCTCTAATACGATAAGCTGAATATTTATAGGAATTTGTTCTGGAAATCAACCACTCCCAGACACCATTATAAAGCCAATTGTTTTGAATATTAGTGTCACTTGTATACCCAGAACTTACCATCAAATTCCAATTAATTTTAGCTGTTGCAAATCCATAATCAGATAAGTGTATCAAGCCTATAGGCCATTCCTTATAATATGTTCCCGCAATTTCAGATTGATAAGCAAATCGAGCATTCTTACCATTATTAGATTGATCGCTATACCATTTTACTGTTTCTATTTTACTTAGCCAATCGCCTGAACCTTTTAAATATTTTAAAAAACCTGTATCTTCATTATTAAGCGCCTTACCCAAAACACTATCTTCCCAATACATTTGGCCTTCTTCATTCCAATGGAATCTTGAAATATTTTCTTTTTGTTTTACTCTAGATAATTCCGAATTAATAATATTTACTTTGGTTATTGCTTTTATTCCTAATTGCTCTTCTGTTACATATTCCGATTTTATTAATTTAACTAAGTACTCTTTATGTCCATCAGGCATTTCTGTGGGTATTACTCCTATAATACGATATAAGTTATCATCAGCACAGGTTGTACCATTACCAGTGTAATTTTCTGCACCTGGTCCAAAGCAAACGAAATTGTCCGGATTATCTCCTGAATATCTATATGATGAGTCTCCGGCATCTTCTGGAGTTCCATCTCCATTTATGTCAATTGTATTATCATGATACAAAAGTTCTTCTCCTTCTTTATCTCCAACTGTTGTTCCAACCTTTTTGGCTATTTGGCATGCTAATGTATTATCATTACATTTTTCATGATATGCTTTTACATCAAAATATAATTTACACTCATTGCTAGTTGCATCATTCAATATTATTTTATTGTTTTCATTATCCCAACTTATATTGCTATTCTTACATTTACTTTCTTTAAAATTAAGAATATATTCTCCGCTTGTCCAATCTTCATTTGTGCCAGTTTTATATTCATGAGTATCTAAACCATCTTCGTACATGTAAGCAATTAATGA
>CANPXU010000014.1 GCA_947586825.1 uncultured Bacilli bacterium
GAAATTTCGTGTCTTTTTGTAGTGTCTATAATATCATAAAATTTTATTATTGACAAATCTTAGAATGTCATATTATTGAATATAGTATAATATTTTAACCATCCTTCCTTTAGTTTCAATTAGTCCTTCATCTTTTAGATTGCGAAATTCTCTTGACATCGCAGCTCGATCAATGGCTAAGTAATTAGCAAGTTCTGTATAAGATAAGGGAAGGTAAATAATCATTGAATTACTTTTTTCGTGCATCATCTTTAAATAAGATAAAATTTTATTGCGAATTGTTTTATTAGAAAGCATTTCTAGTCTTTCATTTTGTTCTTTTAGTTTTAAGGTCATGATACTAATAATATTTTTAATAAATTGATGATAAGTTGCCGATAAAGTTTCATCGGCATTTAAAATATTATTAAGATCGATTATAATAAGTTCAAGATCTTCTTTGACGTTAAGCTCATGCTCGCCACTGCTGAAGTCTTCCATAAAGGAACCAAATAGAGAATTTTCTCCGAACTCTTCAGTCATCGTGGTATTTCCTTGGTAATCTATCTTGTTTATTTGTACTTTACCAGACTTAACAATACAGACTGAATTGCCTTCGACAATGTTTGACAAAATTTTACTTCCTTTAGCAAATGTAAAGATATGGGCTTCCAAAAAAGTTAAAAGTCTAGATATATTCTTGGATGGAATATTATCAAAAATATTTGTCATTTTACACCTCTAAAAAATATTTTAACAAAAAATATAAAATGTTGCAAATGCAACAACAATTTATTTAAGCGGATGTTATAATGGGTTTAGTATTTCGAAGATAGAGGAGAGGTAGAAGTATGAAGATAATAAAACGAGATGGCCACATGGTAGATTACTGTCCAGAGAAGATAGAACAAGCTATTATGAAGGCTAACAATGAAGTTGAGGAAGAAGATAAAGCATCTGCAACTCAAATAAAAAATATTATAAAGTACATTGAGGGTTTAGGTAAAAAAAGAATGCTTGTTGAAGATATCCAAGACATAATTGAAATGAAATTAATGTCTATCGGTAAATTCACACTAGCAAAAAAATATATTACTTATAGATATACAAGAGAACTTGTAAGAAAGAGTAATACTACTGACTTAGCTATTAAAGAATTAATCGATGGGGAAAGCGAATATTGGAATAATGAAAACTCTAATAAGAATGCTAAGATTGTTACTACTCAAAGAGACTATTTAGCAGGTATTTGTTCTACTGATATAACAAGAAGATTCTTACTTACTGATGAAATAGTAAAGGCTCATGATGAAGGTATTATACACTTCCATGATGCTGATTACTTTGCTCAAAATGCGTTACATAACTGCTGCTTAGTAAATCTTGAAGATATGCTACAAAATGGTACTAACATCAATGGTGTGATGATTGAAAAACCTCATAGATTCTTAACTGCTGTTACGATTGCTACGCAAATTATAACTGCTGTATCATCAAGCCAATATGGTGGAGTAACAATTTCTCTTACTCATTTAGCTCCATTTGTTAGAGATAGTTATAATAAATATATAGAAAAATATAAAAATCGTAAATTAAATAAAGAACAAGTAGAAAAATTTGCTAAAGAAGACTTAGCAAAAGAAATTACGGATGGTGTTCAAACATTCCAATACCAAGTAAATTCAATGACTACTACTAATGGTCAAGCACCTTTCTTAAGTGTATGTATGTACTTAGGCGAAACTGATGAATACAAAGATGAACTTGCTATGATCATTGAAGAATTCTTAAAACAAAGAATTGAAGGTATGAAGAATGAAAAAGGAGTATATATAACTCCTGCATTCCCTAAACTTCTATATGTTCTTGAAGAAGATAATATTCATGAAGATAGTAAATATTGGTATTTAACTGAACTTGCTGCTAAATGTACAGCAAAAAGATTAGTACCAGACTATATTTCTGAAAAGATAATGAAACAATGTAAGATTGATAAGAACGGCGAAGGACATTGCTATCCATGTATGGGATGTCGTTCATTCTTAACTCCTTATGTTGATCCTGAAACTAATAAACCTAAATATTATGGTAGATTTAACCAAGGCGTTGTAACCATTAACTTACCAGATGTTGGTTTATCTGCTGATAAAGATTTTGATGCTTTCTGGAAAATTCTTGATGAAAGACTTGAACTTTGCCATAGAGCATTACAAATTAGACATAAGAGATTAAGCAAGGCTACATCTGATGTTGCTCCAATCTTATGGCAACATGGTGCTTTAGCAAGACTTGGTAAAGGCGAAAGCATTCATGAGTTATTACATAATGGCTATTCAACTTTATCACTAGGATATGCTGGACTTTATGAATGTGTTAAAGCTATGACTGGTAAATCTCATACTGATCCAGAAGGAAAAGAATTTGCTCTAAAAGTAATGCAAAGATTAAATGATAAATGTAAAGAATGGAAAGAAGCCGAAAAGATAGATTACAGTGTTTATGGTACACCAATTGAATCTACAACTTATAAATTTGCTAAATGCTTAAGAGATAGATTTGGCGTAATCAAAGGTATCACTGATCGTGACTATATTACTAACTCATATCACGTACCGGTTTTTGAACCTATTGATGCTTTCGAAAAATTAAGATTAGAAAGTGAATTCCAAAAGCTTTCTCCAGGTGGAGCAATTTCATATGTTGAAACTGCTAACCTAACTGGCAATATTCCTGCTGTAGTTGAAGTAATCAAATTTATCTATGATAATATTATGTATGCTGAATTAAATACTAAGAGCGATTACTGTCAAAAATGTGGCTACGATGGAGAAATATTAATTGATGATAATATGGAATGGTATTGCCCTAACTGTGGTAATAGAGACCATAATACATTAAATGTTGCGAGAAGAACTTGTGGATATATTGGTACAAGATTCTGGAATAAAGGAAGAACTCAAGAAATAAAAGAGCGTTATGTTCATATTGATAACAAAGATGTAGGGGAATAATCATGAGATATAACAAAATTAGACGTCTTGATATTTCCAATGGCCCGGGCATAAGAATCTCTATCTTTATGCAAGGCTGTGAATTTAAATGTAAAAACTGTTTTAATCCCGAGACTCATGATTTTAGTGGAGGAACAGAATTTACTGATGAAACTATCGAAGAAATTATTGACCTAGCAGCTCCTGAAAGAGTTGCAGGTCTTTCCATCTTAGGAGGAGAACCTCTTCATCCTAAGAATATTGAAGGAACTACAAGACTTGCCAAAATATTTAAAGCTCATTACCCAAATAAAACGGTTTGGATATGGACAGGCTATTTATTTGACAAAGATTTAATGGAAAAAGAAATATTAAAATATGCTGATGTTATTGTTGACGGAAGATTTGTTGAAAAAGAGAAAGATTTAAAATTAAAATATTGTGGTTCAAGAAATCAAAGAGTTATAGATGTTAAAAAGTCAGTAGAAGCTAAAAAGATAGTTTTATATGAGGATAGCAATGGCCTTTCGTGGTTTTAAAGTAGCAAAGGGTTGGGAAGATAAAGGAATAGAACTTCCTGTAAGATCTACTAAAAATGCAGCGGCTTATGATGTTAAAGCAGCGGAAGATGTAGTAATTCCTAAATTTGGCCATGGGGTAAAACCTACTTTAATTCCAACTGGTCTTAAAGCTTATTGTTTGCCTGATGAGTGGTACATTCTAGCAAATAGAAGTAGTGGGCCTAAAAAAGGTTTAGTAATGGCTAATAGTATTGGCATTATTGATGCTGACTATTATGAAAATGAAACAAATGATGGACACTTTATGTTTCAATATTGGAACTTTAGCGATGAAGATATCACAATAAGGAAGGGTGATAGAATAGGCCAAGTAATATTTATGAAGTATTTACTTGCCGATGATGATAATGCCGAGGGTGTTAGAACTGGTGGCTTTGGTTCCACAGGAAATTAATATTTAAGAGCTTTATAGCTCTTTTTTATTTCCCTAATAAATTTGGAGGGGTTAGATCTTGGAACAAGCAGAAAGGTTTCTTTTTTACATCTGGTTATCCCAACAAAGAAAACTCGTCTTTCTTCAGCATAAGGGAATTTATCTATTTCTTTATTTAAATAATTTAGAATAGGATGATCTTCAATTTTATTAGGTATTCCCATCATACTATCTTCAACATTTAGAATAATGACAAATTCAGCTTCAAGTCCTTTGGAAGAATGAATGGTTAGAAAAGGGAAACTATATTCTTTATAAACAACCATATTATCTTTAAAACTTATATCTTTGCATAAATATTTATAAATATCCTTTTTATTTCTAGATAGAATCATAATATCTGTACTTTGGGGTATTATTTTATTTAAAACTTTAACTAATATTTTTTTAGGATTATAGTAGTAACATATCTTAATGGGTTCTTTATAAATAATAGTACTCTGCATATTTTTAACTATTTGATTAGGATTTTTATTAATAAAATCTTCGGATAGTTTTACTAAATTCATACTATTACGATAGGTGTTTTTTAAAAATAGAACTTCTGATTTAGGAAAATATTTTTGAAAATTAAGAAAGATGTTTAAATCACAGCCAGAGAAATGAAAAATAGATTGAGCATCGTCTCCTACAGCTGTAATAGTAGCCTTATTTAATTTATAGATACTCATTATTAGGTTTAATCTTATTAAAGAAGTATCTTGAAATTCATCGACAATAATATAATCAAATTTACGATAATTATGAGATTGATTTAATACTTTAGTGGCCATAATAATGAGATCATCAAAATCAAAGGTATTTTGGCTTTTCTTTTCTTCTTCATATAAATAAAGTATCTTAAGGATAAGTGTAATAAGATATTTATCTTTATAATCCATGGCTATTTTTTTAATAGTTTCATAATCATGATTATTAGTTTTAAAAAGATTAATAAAAGTCTTAATTAAATTACATAAACATATAAACTGCGGGCTCTTTTCATCAAGTTTAGGTATTTTTAAATACTTGGCTAATTCATTTTGTTCCTTTTTACCAAGAGATTTTAGATACTCTTTTATAAGATACTCAAGCATATAAGGAGTAGCTAAAGAATAAGTAATATGATTGTATTCAAGAATATCCATAGCCAGTTTATGAAAAGTAGTAATTTGGCTGGGACCTTTGATTTTCTTTTTTAGATCATTCACGCTTTTATTAGTAAAAGAAATAAGTAAAATCTTACTTTGAGGATTATGTTCATAAATATAATTTACTTTATGCATAATTGTTGTCGTTTTACCACTGCCAGGACCGGCGATTACTAATAAATCATTTTTACTTGTAACAATAGATTTTTGATATTCATCTAGATTCATAAGCCTACTTTCTAAATTCATATCATTCTTTTTTTAGTATAGCAAATTGTAAAGATTGAGGCAATTTCTTTTAAGTTTAAGAGCTAGGCATTATAATTAAAGCAGGAGTTTAACAATGAAGAAGTGTAAAAAAGTGGTAGGAGTAGCCTTTATTGAAGATGGCAAACTATTAATAGTTCAATCGGTTAGAAGTAGCAAAAATAATATTTGGACTTTAGTAGGTGGTGGGGTTGAAGAAGGCGAAACTGAAGTTGAAGCAGCAATAAGAGAAGTGGGAGAGGAAATCCATAATAACTTTACAATCCAAGAAGAAGATTTAAAACCTTTGATGTGTTTTAAAGAAAGTGCTGCATCCGATCCCGAAACAGAAATTCTTATGACAATTTTTATTTGTAATAAAAAGATAGATACTTACTTCTCTAGAGATATTGAGATTCTTCATTACCATTGGTATAAATTAGGAGAATCTAATTATAAGATTTCTTCTGCAATAAGAGATCACTTTATTCCGTTTGCCATTAATGAGGGTTTATTATATTAAATCCTTTTTTATGATATTATATAGATGGAGGTAATTATGGCAAAAGTAGAGGTCGTATTAGGCTTAAATTATGGCGATGAAGGAAAGGGAAAAATATCAACTTTCCTAGCTCAAGATAGTGATATAGCGCTAAGATGTACAGGAGGAAATAACGCTGGGCATACAGTAGAATTTAATGGAACCAAAATAGTATTTCATTTAATTCCATCGGGAATTTTAAATAAAGATACTGAGGCGGTTATAGGCAATGGCGTAGTAATAGATCCTAAAGTTCTTTTTGAAGAAATAGAAATTTTAAAAGAAAATAAGGTTGATTTAACAAAATTACATATTAGTACTAGAGCCCATTTAATATTCCCTTATCATGTTTTAGAAGATAAACTTCATGAATACTTAAAAGAGGATGATAAAGTAGGTACAACCGCAAGAGGAATTGGCCCATGTTATATGGATAAAGCTGACCGTATTGGTTTAAGAGTTATTGATATGTATAGTGACTCTTTCGAAAAGAAACTAAGAAGAAATATTAAAAATAAAAATAAAGTATTTGAATTATTTGGCTTTGAAACATTAGATGAAGAACAAATCGTTAGTGATTATTTGAAATATCGTGATATGATGAAGCCTTATGTAATTGATACAGTTTCATATTTGCATAAAGCAATCGATGAAAATAAGAAAATAATTTGTGAAGGTGCTCAAGCAACAGGTCTTGATATGGATTTAGGGGATTATCCTATGGTAACTTCTTCGAATCCTACAATCGGCGGTATTCAAACGGGAAGTGGCCTTGGTGCCAAAGACATAACAAGTGTTTATGGTGTATGTAAAGCTTATGCATCTAGAGTAGGTGAAGGACCTTTTATAACTGAGCAAAATAATGAAACTGGTGACTTAATAAGAGAATTAGGACACGAATATGGAGCTACGACAAAAAGACCAAGAAGATGTGGCTGGATGGATTTAGTAGCTTTAAAATATGCTGTCAAAGTAAATGGGGTTACAGCTCTTGCTCTTAATCATTTAGATACGATAGGTAAACTTGGTAACGCAAAATTATGTGTAGGTTATAAACTTGACGGAATAGTTTATGATGAAAGTAATGATGCCATTATAGGAAGAGAAAATGAAGTAGAACCAATCTATGAAGAATTTGAAACTAACTTTGAAATCAAGGGAGAGATAGATTACAACAATTTACCAGAAAACGCTAAAAAATATATTGAAAGAATCGAAAAACATTTAAGTGTACCTGTAAAATTTATTGGCACTGGTCCTGATAATGATGATATGATTATTAGATAAAACATGTTTTGCAAAAAATGTAAGTTTTAATAAAAGAGAGAAAAGTTTTTGGCTCATCTTTACTTACATGTATTATGAACTATAAACTTAAATTCTTGAATTTCTTTTTTTGGCCACTCCATAAACAGCAATACCAATTATTATGAATAGAGCACTAATTATTTGATTAAAAGAGATAAAATTAGTATGACTCATTCTTAAAAAATCTAAAAGATATTTAGCACTGCCACAGGTAATAAAGGAAATACCTAATGTACTTAAATTAAAATGGTTTTTCTTACACTGAATAATTAAATATATAAATATAATCAAAAAGACAATAGATTCAAGGAGTTGCACTGGAAATAAATAAATATTATTTGGGGCTTCATGGGAGTATTTGTACATTACTTTAAAAGGTCCATTATATTTAATTCCATAACAACAACCTGTTAAAAAACAACCTAGTTTTCCTATACTATACATAAGAGGTATCGATGGAGTAAATATGAATAAAGTTTCTTTAATTGATTTTTTAAATTGCCAGCAAAACAACGCAATAAATAAAAAGGCTCCAAATATTGCTCCGTATGAAGTTAATCCTAAACTTACAAAATTAAAATTGCCTTTTAATTGGCTATAAGATAATAAATATGATAATATTTTAGCTCCCCCGATAATCCCAACATTTTCATACAAAAGTAAGCTTATTATTTCTCTTAAATTATAATTATATTTTTTGTATAAAGATGCAACTACGATGATATTGCTTATTAAAGCTAACGTAATAGCTATACTATAAAATGGAAAATTAAACATACAATCACCCAATACCAGAACAATCCACTCTTGAAAGGGCATTGCCACAAGTAATAATTATAGCTAAGATTAGTAGTATGTATATTGCAACAGCTGTTAAAAATAACCAAAACATAACTTTTATAATCTTGTTGTTTTGGAATTTTATGAATCCCGTTACGATTGAAATTAAAGCTCCTAAAAAGAATATCCATTTATAATCGTCAAATTTGAATAAAAATATGACATTTATTAAAAACATGCAAATGCAAATATTAGAGCCTTTGCTTTCTTTTCTTTGTTTTTCTAAAATCACTTCTTTATTTGTTTCTAAATTTTCATCTTGCAAATTTGCTTTGCATTTTGGGCAAAAAGACCAATCTTTTTCTACCTCGAATCCACATTTTTTACAATACAATTTAATCACCACCTAAAAATTGATTTTCAGCAAATTTGTTGATCGCATCATCAAAATCTGTTATATGGCCATTTTTGTCGATTATTTGTACTTTATCTTCGTACTTATATAAGATAATTTTACTTGTTGAGTTTGGAATAATAGTTGTAGAGAAATCATATTCCATATTATCTTGTAATCTTAGGAGCTCATCATTTAATTTAATTATGTTTTCATAGTTATTTGTAGAAAATTCCTCTAAACTATCATTTACATAAATTTCGATATCATTAAGATGGCTTTTTGTTTCATCATATTTACTTAAGATGTATTTTAAATCAGCTTCTGAAAAAATGCTCATTTTATTATTAACACCTGCAATGACTCCGGTAAGTTTAATATTATAATCATTAGTATATAAATATTTATTAATGATTTTATATGCCTCAAGAAGTGTCTTTCTTTTTTTTAAACTTTCTTTGTAAGAATCAAATATTTCTTCTAATTTATCAGATGTATCATAATAAGCTACAAATTCTATATCATTTTTATTAGAATATACTTTAAAATATTTAGTTGATCCTTCACCTTTTATGGTAGCAAATGTGGTTCCATCACAACTTATATCAGAATCTTGATTCTCTACAGATTTTATAAGGGATACTTTACTAAAATTTTCTTTATAGGTCTTTTCTAGATATATTTCTATATACTTTTCATTCTTGGGAATAATATGTTTTATAATAGGCATTACTATAAAAAATAATATAATTAGTATTATTGTACTATTGATAATTATATCTTTCTTTTTATATACTTTTTTTGAACAATTTGGACAGTACTTCCAATCATTTTTTAGATTCCATCCACAATTTTTACATGTCATATTATTCACTCCTAACTTACAAAACGTTTTATCTTATAAAATCATTATACTATAGTTTTTAATTAATTAAATCTACGGAATTAAAAGTTTTGTCAAATTTAAGAAGGAAGGCGAGACATAAAGCTACTTATAATTGATTTACCACAATTTTCAAATATTTTAAAACTCGAACTATAAAAGCTCGAGTTTGTAATTACGATGGTGCCGACAGAGGGAATCGAACCCCCAACCTACTGATTACAAGTCAGTTGCGCTACCAATTACGCTATGTCGGCAAAAAATAAAATGGTGGGCGATATAGGACTCGAACCTATGACCCCCTGCTTGTAAGGCAGGTGCTCTAACCAACTGAGCTAATCGCCCACATTTAAGTGGTTGTCTTGCTTAAGACAATTAAAATTATACTATAGAAAATAGCAAAGTTCAATATATAATTTTTAATTTTTACTATTTTAAGCACTATTTTGCCTAATTTTTATGATTACTTGAACTAATGCTTAAAAAAGTGTTATAATTTTTTTCGTTGTATTTATTATGGAGGGATACCAATGAAGATACGTGAATTAAAAAAACAAACGATATCAGCATTATTTGTTATAGCAAATAATCCAAATTATGATTATGAAACGCGAAAAAATGCTGAAGCAGAACTTAGAAAAAGAATGAAGAACTTAGGATATGACTACGATACTTTTGCTGAAGAAGAATTTCAAGTCATTGAAAAAAGAGGAACAAATCTTAATAATTACTTGGTAGGGCCAAAGCCTAATATGCAGCTATTAATGGAATTATATTTTCGGTTCCATAATTCTTCTTCCGATTATAACCCTTTATTGTTTAGTGAAAATCATTTATGTAATGACTATAATAATTCTCATTCGTTTTTCTCAACTATATGTAAAATGGAAGTTGGTAATATAGAAGAGAGAATGGAAAGTAGTGGAGAAACTGAACCCTTAATAGAGGCTTATAATATTTTACTTAATCGTTTACTATGTACAAGATGGGATGCTAGTATTGTAGGAGTAGATATTGGCTCTGTAGCTCATTTAGATATATTTAAATATAATCATAATATAAGTGATGAACAAAAAAGGCGAATTGCTTCTTCCAAAGCATCTAGTATTGGAGATGCCTTAATAGGTAAAATAGATTCTACTTTAATGCAAACAGATATAGCTAAATGGCTATATGTAAACTGCCTTTTACTGAAAGATAATCTTTTGCTTACTAAGCAAAAACAAAGATTAAGATTTCAAGCTTTAACAGGATATGTTGTTGACTATAATACTGATGAAATGAAAGATGCTTTAGGACTTAATAGATAAATCGGATAATAATTCGATTTTTTTATGCAACAATTTTATAGAAAATGTTTAATAAATAACAAAGATATGTTAATTAGTTTTATAAGTTACATTTATCAAAAAATTGATGATTGAACTGGTGGTATAAAAATACTAAATTATTAATAGAAATTATTTATATTGGATATTTTGAACAAATGAGGTGAGTTTGTTGGAAGAAATAATAGATATAAAAAATTTAAGAGAAATGTTAGATAAAACAAGTGATGGATACCAAAAAGACATTGCTTATAAAATAAAAGAAAATAATAAATATAAGATAGTTACTCATAAAGAAGCAAGAGATAAAGTTAAATACTTGAGCGCAAAACTACTTGATATGGGGTTGCAAAATAAAAAAATCGCCGTTATGGGAGATAACTCTATGAACTGGGAAATAGCTTATTTAGCTACTTGCTATAGTGGAGCTATTATCGTTCCTATAGATAAGACCCTTCCTTTAAATGAAATAGAAAGAATTATAAAAATATCAAATGCTGCATTAGTTTTTTCTTTTGCTAAAAGATATAATGATTTTAAGAATCTTTCTAGTTTGGAAGATAATAATTTAGAATATGTTTTCTCTTTAGAAGAAATAGATAAATTAATTCAAGAGGGTAGTAAACTATATAAAAAAGATAGCACTAAATACAATGTTTTAATTAGTCCAAATCAAATAGCTAGTTTACTTTTTACATCAGGAACTACTTCTAAATCTAAAGTTGTAGCTTTGTCTCATGAAAATATTTGTACTAATTTAAGGGACTTATCTTCTAGAATGCATATTGAAACAAGTGATATATTTCTATCCTTCCTTCCTGTTCATCATGCTTTTGAATGTACTTTTGGTTTTTTACTTCCTATCTACTGTGGGGCATGTATTACTTTTGCTGATGGGATAAGGCATATAATTGATAATCTTAGAGAATATCACGCTAGCGTTATGGCTTGCGTTCCGGCGATGTATGAAAATATTTTAAAAAATATTAAGCGAAATTTAGCAAAAGAAAACTTATTAGATGATTATTTACAAAAATTAGAAATGGTTCATAATGCATCATTAAATGAGAAAAAAGCAGCATTTAAAGAAATTCATAATATGCTTGGTAATAATATTAAATATCTTATAAGTGGTGCTGCTTACTTAAATGAAAACATTGAAAAAGAATTTCGTGAGTTTGGCATTAATCTTATGCAAGGATATGGTCTTACTGAAACTTCTCCTGTTATAAGTATGTGCTCTAACCAAAATTATCATTTAGGTTCCGTAGGAAGACCTCTTGATGAAGCAGAGGTTAAAATAGATTCTCCAAATGCTGATGGTGTAGGAGAACTTATTGTTAAAGGCAAAAGTGTAATGCTTGGTTATTATCACGAGGGTAAAATCGATCGTTCATGTTTTAAAAACGATTATTTTTATACTGGTGATTTAGCAAGAATAGATAAAGATGGTTATATCTATATATGTGGTAGAAAGAAAGATACAATAGTTTTAAAAAATGGTAAAAATATTTATCCCGAAGAAATAGAGTATCTTATTAATAGAGTTTCAGGGGTTAAGGAATCTTTAATATATAGTTTAACGGAAGATAAATCAGATGTCAGAATAAATGCCAAGATAGTTTTTGACCGTAAGGTTATGATGCAAAATTATCATGTTCAAAGTGATCAAGATATTTATAATATTTTATTTAATGAAATAAAGAAAATAAATAAAACAATACCAGAATATAAAGCTATAAAAGGAATTGTTTTAACCGAAGAACCTCTTATTAGAACTTCAACCAATAAACTAAAGAGGCAAGAAAATATTCTGGCTATTAATGCTGTATAAGGAGACTATATGAAAGGTATAAAAATAGGTAATAAAAAGTCAAAGTATCCTATTATCCAAGGAGGAATGGGAGTAGGTATTTCTCTACATAAACTTGCGGGAACTGTTAGTAAGGAAGGCGGTATTGGAGTAATATCAACCGCGGATATTGGCTTTAAAGAAAAGGATTTTAAAGAAAATAGTCTTAAGGCTAATCTAAGAGCTATTGGCAAAGAAATAAAGGCTGCTCGTAAGATTGCGGGAGAAGATAAAATCTTAGGCGTAAATATTATGGTGGCTTTAAGAAACTATGCTGAAATAGTAAAAGAATGTGTTAAAAATAAAATTGATTTAATTATTTCGGGAGCAGGTATTCCTAAAGAACTTCCTGAATATGTCAAAGGCACAAGCACCAAAATAGCTCCAATTGTATCATCGCTTAGATGCTGCAAATTAATTGTTAAACATTGGATAGATAAATATAACTATGTACCAGATATGATTGTAATTGAAGGCCCTGAAGCAGGAGGTCACTTAGGCTTTAAAGAAGAAGAGTTAAAAGAAAAACCTTCTTTAGAAAATATTACTACCGATATCGTTTCATATATAAAAGATGTTGAAAAACAAACGGGTAAAGACATTCCGGTTATAAGTGCAGGAGGAATATATGATAGCAAAGATATTAAAAAGTATATATCTTTAGGAGCTTCAGGCGTTCAAATGGCTACTAGGTTCGTAGCAACGAAAGAATGTGATGCTAATATTAAGTTTAAAGAGGCTTATTTAAAAGCTAAGAAAGATGATATTAGAATAATAAAAAGTCCTGTGGGAATGCCCGGTAGAGCACTAAATAATTCTTTTATTAAAAGAGTATATGAAAATCCTGAGAAAATAACAATATGTTATGGCTGTATTAAAACATGTGATGTGACGAAAACTCCTTATTGTATAACTAGGGCTTTAATAAATGCGGCTTTAGGCAATATGGATAATGCTTTAGTTTTCTGTGGATCAAATGTTGATAAAATTAATAAAATTGTTACAGTCAAGGAATTAATGAAAGAGCTTACAAGTGAACTTTAATAATATTATTCATTATGAAAAGATAGATTCAACGCAAAAAGAGGCTTGGAAGTTATATCAAAAGTCTTATAGTGAAGCTTTAATAATCGCTGATACCCAAACAGCAGGAATTGGTACTCATGGTCGAAGTTGGGTAACAGGAAAAGGTAACATTGCTTTATCAATGCTTTTTACTTTAGAGGCTAATATATCATCTCTTGATAATCTAACTTATAAAATAGCCCAAATAATCTTAGAAATATTTCATAATGACTATCAAATAGATTTAGATATTAAACTACCTAATGATCTTATGATAAATAAAAGAAAAGTCGGAGGCATTTTAGTAGAAAGTAAACTGCAAAAAGATAAAGTAAAAGCATTAGTAATAGGCATAGGTTTAAATATTTTAACTTATCCTCAGGATAGTGAAATAAATGCTATATCGATATATGAAGCTACAAATAAAAAGGTAGATAAAGATAAGCTTATTATTAGAATATGTACCAATATAAAAAATGAATTACAAGAAAGGAATTTAATAAAATGAAAATAGGATATTTATTTCCTGGTCAAGGATCTCAATATGTTTCAATGGGCAAAGATTTATATGATAACTATGAAGAAGCCAAAATGATATATGATCTAGTAGATTCTCTAACTTCTTTAAATATAAAAGAATATTCTTTTAATGGACCAGAAGATACTTTAAAGAAAACTAGTATTTGCCAATTAGCCGTTTTAACTCATAGCCTAGCAATACTAAAAATATTAGAAAAAGAAAATATAACTTGTGATATGAGTGCGGGCCTTAGTTTAGGAGAATATACTGCTTTAATAAACTCACAAGCCATATCTTTAGAAGATGGTATTAAACTTGTTAAAAAAAGAGGGGAAGTTATGGAAAAACTTGTTCCTAAAGGAAGTTACTTAATGGCAGCTTTATTAGGTATAACCGATGAAGATGCTAAAGAAATATGTGAAAGCGTAAATGGCTTTGTAATACCTGTGAATTTTAATTGTCCAGGCCAAGTTGTTATATCTGGCTATGAAGATAGTGTAAATAAGGCCGCAGAGCTAGCCAAAGAAAAAGGCGCAAGAGTAAGTATTTTACCAACCGCAGGTCCTTTTCATACAAGTTTATTAAAGGAAAGTGCTAAAGCATTTGCCAGTGAATTAGAAAATGTTGAGATAAATATTCCTAAAAATAAAGTAGTTAAAAACCTTGATGGTACTATCTATACAGATGAGGATAATATCAAAGATATTTTAGAAAATCACATGATAAATCCCGTCCAATTTACTAAAAGTTTAAATACGATGCTTGATGAAAATATCGATGTATTCGTAGAAATTGGACCAGGTAAAACTCTAAGTGGCTTTATTAAGAGAACCGCGAAAGCAAGAGGAAAAGAAGTAAAGATATTTAATATATGTGATAAAGAAACTTTAGAAAATTTTATATCTTTTTATAAAGGAGAATCATTATGAGAAAAGTTGCTTTTATAACCGGAGCTACAAGAGGTATTGGTAAAGAAATAGCAATTACTTTAGCTAGTGAAGGATATGATATAGCCTTAAATTATCGAACTATGAATGATAGTGTTAATACTCTCAAAAGCGATATTGAGTCTAAAGGTGTAGACTGCTTACTTGTAAAAGGTGATGTATCTTCCTATGAAGATGCTGAAAACATGATAAATGAAATAATAACTAAACTGGAAAGAATTGATGTTCTAGTTAATAATGCAGGTATTACTAAAGATGGTCTATTAATTAGAATGTCTAAAGAAAACTTTAATGATGTTATAAATACCAATCTAATAGGAACTTTTAATGTTACTAAAATGGTAGCAAGTCAAATGTTAAAACAAAAATATGGCAAAATTATAAATATTTCTTCCGTAGTTGGTATAGCCGGAAATACGGGGCAATGTAATTATGCGGCTTCAAAAGCCGGAATTATAGGTTTTACTAAAAGTTTAGCTAAAGAGCTTGGCGGTAAAAATATCCTAGTAAATGCTATAGCTCCGGGATATATTCAAACAAGTATGACTGATAGTTTAAAAGACGAAATAAAAGAAGATATTGCTAAAAATATTCCTCTTAAAAGATTAGGAGAACCAAAAGACATAGCTAACTTAGTTAAATTTTTAGCAAGTGAAGATAGTTCTTATATAACTGGTCAAGTTATCCGTGTTGATGGTGGACTATTAATGTAGGTGATGATATGGAAAAAAGAGTATTAATAACGGGACTAGGTACAATTAATCCCATTGGAAATGATATAAAAGAAACTTTAGAGAGTATTAAAAATAGTAAATGTGGCATTGATAAAATAACTTATTTTAATACGGATAATTATCGCACTAAGATGGATGCTGAAGTAAAGAATTATGATCCTCTTAAGTACTTTGATGCTAAAGAAGTAAAAAGACTTGATATTGTATCGCAATACGCTATGATAGCAGCAAGAGAAGCGTTTAAAGATTCAGGTATTACTAAAGAAAATACGAACTTTAATAATATAGGTGTTTATATAGGTTCAGGAATCGGAGGCTTTTCTACTATTCAAAAACAATGTGAAGTTAACTTTGCAAAAGGTAATAAAATGGTATCACCGTTTTTGATCCCGGCATCTATTGCTAACATTCCTACGGGCAATGTAGCTATTGATTTAGGCTTAAAAGGTGAATCGATGAGCATTGTTACAGCTTGTGCATCTTCAACTCATTGTATTGGCGAGGCATATCGAAGTATTAAACATGGTTATGCCGATGTCATTTTAGCAGGCGGAAGTGAAGGATCTATTTGTGAAGTTGGTATCGCGGGTTTTGAAAACATGCATGCTTTATCTACAAGTGAAGATAAAAATAGGGCAAGCATTCCATTTGACAAAGAAAGAAATGGTTTTGTAATGGGCGAAGGTGCCGGAGTTCTAGTTTTAGAAGAATTAGAACATGCCCTTAATAGAAAAGCTAAGATTTATGCTGAAGTCGTAGGTTTTGGCTGTACAACGGATAGTTATCATATTACTTCACCAGATCCAAGTGGTGAAGGAGCTAAAAGATGTATGGAAAGAGCACTAGATGATGCTAATCTAAAGCCAGAAGAAGTAGATTATATTAATGCCCATGGTACATCAACACCTTTAAATGATAAAACAGAAACTAAAGCCATTAAAGAATTATTTGGAAATCACACTAAAGATTTACTTGTAAGTTCTACTAAAGGAAATACAGGCCATTTACTTGGAGCCGCGGGAGCAGTGGAAGCTATAATTTGTACTTTAGCAATTAATAATTCTATTGTGCCTCCGACAATAAACTATAAGGTTAAAGATGAAGAGTGTGATTTAAATATTGTACCTAATAAACTAGTAGAAAAAGATATTAAAGTTGCATTATCTAATTCCTTAGGCTTTGGTGGTCACAATGCAACAATCATAATAAAAAAATATGAGTAGGTGAAATATATGGAATACGAAAAAATAAAAGAATTAATGCAAGATATGAGTAATTCAAAACTATCTTCAATGGATATTGAATTTGAAGATGGCACTAAAATAAGTATGCAAAAAAATAATAGTGAGGAAGTAGTAGCTGTAAGGCCTCAAGAAGAAATAAAGGAAGAAATAGTTCCTTTAAAGGGTGACGAGAAATATATTGTATCTCCTATGGTTGGAACTTTTTATCTTAAACCATCACCAACTTCAGAACCATTTGTAACAGTAGGAAGTTCTATTAAAAAAGGTGATACTGTATGTATTGTTGAAGCTATGAAACTTATGAATGAAATAGAATCAGACTATGATGGAACTATAAAAGAAATTTTAGTAAATGATGGTACTCCAGTAGAGTATGGTACTAAATTATTTAAAATAGAATAGGTGATTTATATGTTAGATAAAGATGGTATTAAAAAAATAATTCCTCAGCGGGAACCATTTTTAATGATAGATGAAGTTGAAAGTTTTATTCCCGGAGATAGTGCTACTGCCTATAAATATGTTGATGTAAATGAACCATATTTTAAAGGACATTTTCCTGATAATCCCGTTATGCCGGGGGTACTTATTGTAGAAAGTTTAGCCCAAACGGGAGCCATAGCAATTTTATCTATGGAAGAAAATAAAGGGAAAAATGCTTTATTCGGAGGCATTAATAAACTTAAGTTTAAAAAAGTTGTTAGACCTGGAGATAAACTAAAACTTGAGGTAAAAATAATAAACCGCAAAGGACCTATTGGTATTGGCGAAGCTAAAGCTACAGTAGAAGGGGAAATAGCCTGTAAGGGTGAGCTTACATTTGCTATAGTAGATAATAATGAATAAGATTCTAGTTGCTAATCGCTCGGAAATAGCAGTGAGAATAATTAGAGCTTGTAAAGAAATGAATATTAAGACAGTTGCAGTTTATTCTGAAGCTGATAAAGATGCTATTCATACTAAGCTTGCGGATGAGGCTGTATGTATAGGCCCTAGTGAATCGGCAAAGAGTTATTTAAATATAAAGAATATAATTGAAGCTGCTAATATTACAAAAGCAGATAGTATTCATCCAGGGTTTGGCTTTTTATCAGAAAATAGTTTATTTGCTAAAATTTGTGAAGAAAGTAATATTAAATTTATAGGTCCTAAATCTGATGTTATTGAAAAGTTAGGTCAAAAGTCTAATGCTAAAAATATTGTTAAGAAATTGGGGATTCCGGTTATACCAGGATCTGATAAGTGTGTCACCAAAGAGTATGAGGCCAAAAAGATTGCCGATAAGATTGGCTATCCCGTCATAATTAAAGCTGCCAGTGGTGGCGGTGGTAAAGGCATAAGAATTGTTTATGATCCTCAAAACTTTATTAACGATTTTAATGTAGTTAAAACCGAAGCTAAAATATCTTTTAATGATGAATCAGTATACATTGAAAAGTATATTGAAAATCCTCGCCATATTGAAATTCAGTTTTTAGCAGATGAATATGGTAATGTGGTTCATTTAGGAGAAAGAGATTGTTCAATTCAAAGAAATAATCAAAAGATTATTGAAGAAACTCCTTGCATAGTTTTAAGTGATAAATTAAGAGATGAAATGGGAAAGGCTGCTGTTAAAATAGCTAAAGCAGTTAATTATTCAAGTTGTGGAACGGTTGAATTCTTATTAGATAGTAGTAATAAATATTACTTTATGGAAATAAATACTCGTATTCAAGTAGAACATCCTATAACGGAAATGCGTACGGGAATTGATTTAGTAAAAAAGCAAATTAAAATTGCAGCAGGGGAAAAGTTAGATATCACGCAAAAGGATATAACTTTTAAAGGCCATGCCATTGAGTGCCGAATTAATGCTGAAAATCCTAAACAAAAATTTAGACCAAGTCCTGGCAAGATAACAGGTCTTTATATCCCTGGAGGTAATGGTATAAGAGTTGATACTGCTATCTATGATGGTTATGTGGTCCCTCCTTGTTATGATTCCATGCTTATGAAAATTATTGCTTATGGTGCTAACCGTAATGAAGCTATTGCTAAAATGCGTAGAGCCCTAGAGGAACTTGTCATCGAAGGAATTGATACTAATCAAGATTTTCTTTTAGAAATAATTCGTAATCCAAACTTTATAAGGGGAGAAATAGATACTTCTTTCATTAAGAATAACTTTAAATTATAAGAGGTGGTAATATGGATGTTGATAAAATAAAAAAGCGTAAATATCCAGTTCAAAATAAAAAAATAGCAATTGATATTCCTAAAGATAAATGGGAAAAATGTCCAAACTGTAAAGAAATCATTTATAAAACCGAGTTAATTCAAAATAATGAGATATGTCCATATTGTAATTATTATTTTCGGATGAATAGTAAGAAAAGAATTGAATTAATAACTGATGAGAATACTTTTAAAGAATTTAATCTTAATATTAAAACGAGTAATCCTTTACATTTAAAAGACTACTTAAAAAAGCTTGATAGTATTTCTAAAGATACAGATTTAGATGAAGCTGTTTTATGTGGCTCGGCCAAAATTGATAAAGAAGATGCCGTTATTTGTGTTATGGATAGTCATTTCTTTATGGGAAGCATGGGCAGTGTAGTTGGTGAAAAAATAACTAATGCTATTGAATATGCTACGAAAAATAGACTTCCTCTTATAATATTTTGTGCATCAGGAGGAGCTAGAATGCAAGAAGGGATAGTTTCTTTAATGCAAATGGCTAAAACAACTGAAGCTTTAAGTAAACATGATGAAGCAGGACTTTTATACATATCAGTTTTAACAGATCCTACCTATGGTGGTGTAACCGCATCATTTGCTAGCCTTGGCGATATTATTATTGCGGAACCCAAAGCTATGATAGGTTTTGCCGGTCAAAAGGTAATTAAAGAAACTATTAATGAAGAACTACCCGAGGGCTTTCAAACTTCAGAATTCTTGTTAGAACATGGCTTTATAGACATGATAGTAGAAAGGGATCACTTAAAAGAAATTATTGCTAAATTAATTAAATATCATAAGGGGGTTACTCATGAAAACTAAGAGTGCTTGGGAGATAGTAAATATAGCTCGGGATCCTATGCGGAAAACTGCTCTTGATTACATTAATATTGTTTTTGATGAGTTTATCGAGTTGCATGGTGACCGATGTTTCAAAGACGATAAGGCTATTGTGTGTGGTCTTGCTAAAATAAATCATAATTATTATACCGTTATTGCTGAGCAAAAGGGTAGAACTACCAAAGAAAATATTGAAAGAAACTTTGGCATGCCTAATCCCGAAAGTTATCGTAAAGCTATAAGATTTATGAAACAAGCTGAGAAGTTTAAAAGACCGGTGATTACTTTTATTGATACTAAAGGAGCTTATCCTGGTATTGAGGCTGAACAAAGAGGACAAGGAGAAGCTATAGCTAAAGCAATGATGACTTTATCAAAACTTAAAGTTCCCGTTATAGCTTTTGTAATTGGCGAAGGTTCCAGTGGAGGTGCCCTAGCTTTAGGAGTTGCTAACAAAGTATACATGCTTGAAAATGCCATATATTCGGTTATTTCTCCCGAGGGCTTTGCTAGCATTGTATGGAAAGATGGTTCAAAAGCCGAAGAGGCCTCTGAGAAAATGCGTTTAACCTCTAAAGATTTATATGATTTAAAGATTATTGATAAGATTATTAAAGAATATGATGGAAATTCATATGTTAAAGTTGCTGATGAAATAAAAAAATTAATATTACAAGATACTTTGGAATATAAAAGTAAAGATTATAAAGATATTAAAGAACAAAGATATCAAAAATATAGAAATATGGGTGAATATATCAAAGATGCTAAATAATAAGAAAATATTAATCATAGGAATTAGAAATAAATGGAGTATTGCTTTTGGTATCGCAGAAGAATCTTATAAAGAGGGCGCACAGCTGATATTTGTTTATAAAGGAAAAGATAATGAAGATAAGATTAAAGAGTTAATAGAGCCTTTTGCTAATAGTAAATATTATGATATATCCGATATATCATGTGAAGATGAAATGAGAAGGGTTATCCAAAAAATGAAAAAAGAAAATGGTAAAGTCGATGGTATAGTTCATGCAGTAGCTCATGCGTATACTGACGATTTACATAATGACTTTATCAATACTTCTAAAGAAGGCTTTATTCATGCTTTGGATGTAAGTAGTTATTCATTTGTAATGTTATCAAGACTTGCTTTAGAATATGATTTCTTAAATGATAATGCGAGTTTGGTAACCCTATCTTATTATGGCTCTATTAAAGTGCTCCCTGGCTATAATGTTATGGGCGTTGCCAAAGCAGCTTTAGAATCAGAAGTTAGATATCTAGCAGAAAATCTTGGTAAACAAGGTATAAGAGTAAATGCTATTAGTGCCGGACCTATTAAAACTTTGTCGGCCAAAGGAATAAAAGATTTTAATAGTATGCTTGAGATTGCTGAAAAGAAAAATCCTATGCAAAAAAATGTAACCCAAAGACAAGTTGGAAGTGCTGTAGCCTTTATGTTAAGTGAAATGTCATCAGGCATCACAGGTCAAACAATATATGTTGATAATGGCTATAGTATCATGGGTATATAACAGGTTTAATAACCTTTTATATAAATAGAAGAAAGGAGGATTGAAGATGGAAGAAATTTTTGCCGGTGTAAAAGAGGCTGTAGCAGAAAATCTTGGTATTGATGAAAAATTAATTACTATGGATTCTGCTTTTATAGATGATCTAGGAGCTGATTCTTTAGATATCGCGGAATTAATCATTGCTCTTGAAGATAAATTTGGAATCTCAATAAGTGATGAAGATGCTCTTAAAATAGTAAGAGTTAAAGATGCCGTAGAATATGTTAATAATGCTAAGAATAATAAATAATATCATACTAGTGAGGTACTTATGAAAAAAGATCATAATTTTGTATATAGCTTTTTTAAGGTAATACTTAAGATTCCTTTTGGCTTATATTATTTACCTAAATGGGAAAATAAGGATATTATTCCTAATGACGGGCCGGTTATCTTTTGTGGTAATCATATTCATATGTATGACCAGTTTTTACCAATGATAGCGACAAAACGCATCATTCATTATATGGCTAAAAAAGAATATTTTGATGATAAGTTTGCTTGGTTTTTTAAATCAACAGGATGTATAAGTGTAAATCGAAGTATTAAAGACATTAAATCGGCATCCGAGGCTATTAGGGTTTTAAAAAATGGCTATGCTTTGGGAATATTTCCTGAAGGTACACGAAATAAGACTAATGATTTATTATTACCATTTAAAAAGGGGGCAGTATCGCTTGCTCAAAAAACAGGAGCTGCAATTGTTCCTTTCGTTATTACGGGTAAGTATAAGTTTTTAAGAGGAAAATTAAAATGTACTTTTTTAAAGCCAATTAAAGTTAATAAAGATGATGATCTTGATAAAGTGAATAAAGATTTACGAAATATGATGTTAAAGGAAATAGAAAAATCTGTTAAGCGATAACAGATTTTTATTTTAATAAATAATCTTCGATAACGGTGTTAATATACTCACCAATTTCATCAAGTGATTTATTTAACTTGCCTCGAAAATATTTTAAAAATAGACTAACACAACCATCTGTGAAAAAAGCAATTTTAAGTTCAATATCTTTACCTTTAATATTTTCTAAACGAATTATTTTCTCATAAATCATTTTATTAAGTCTATCAATAAAGATAAGTGGCTCTTTACTTGATGCCAAAAGTTTATATATTTCTTCATTATTTTTTAAATAGTCAATAACTTTATTTAAATACTTTTTAATATTTTCAGGATTATCAACATCATCTTCATTAAAATCAATAAGTTTTAAAGTATCATCTTGGATTTCTTTAGCTACATCATAAATATTATCATAGTGGGTGTAAAAAGCAGAACGAGTAATCCCAGCGATTTTAACTAAATCAGTAACTGTTATTGCCGATAATTCTTTCTTTTTAGACATTAGTATAGCAAATGCTTCTTTGATGTTCTTTTGCGTATTAATAGAGGATATATTTTTATTTTTAACTTTCATCTAAATCATCTCTTTGACTTAATATTTTATACAAATTTTAAACATATGTCAAAATTTAGACATTATCAATTAAATTGACCTTTTATTTTAAAAAATTTGCATATATAATACTGTGTGGTTTTAGAAAGAAGGAATATTAAAATGCGTAAGATTACGGATTTTATTGTCGAAAAAAGAAACTATATCCTTGTAATATTTATAATTTTATCAGGAATATGTTTATTTTTAAGTAGTAAAGTAAAAATCAATTATGATTTAACTAGGTATCTTCCTGATGATTCATCTACTAAAATAGGAGTAGACATCATGAATGAAGAGTTTGCTACTGATAAAAGTAGTACTCTGGAAGTTATGTTTAAAGATTTAAAAGATGATGAAAAAGATGAGGTTAAAAATTATCTAGCTGGTATAAAAAATGTTGATGAAGTCTTATATGATGATACTGAAGACTATAATAAAGATGATTATACCTTATATAAAATAACAGTTGATGGTGGAGCCGATTCTAAAAATGCCGCCAAGGTATATTCTACGATTATGGATAAATACGATGATTATGAAATATATACTTCAGGGGATGTATCTACCTATAATGCTCCGGTGTTAAAACTTTGGGTTGTAGCCCTTGCTATATGTAGTGCCATGGTAATTTTAATTATCATGTGTGATTCTTATATTGAACCATTTTTATTCTTATTTGTTATTGGTCTTGCCGTCTTCTTAAATAAGGGGACAAATATTATCTTCCCAAATATTTCTAATATAACCAATTCGATATGTGCAATTTTACAAATGGCTCTTTCTATGGACTATTCAATAATGCTTATGAATAGATACCGTCAAGAAAAAGAACATGAAAAAGATAACAAGAAAGCGATGAAGGAAGCTTTATATCACTCTTTCTTATCAATATCAAGTAGCTCAGTGACAACCATTGTTGGCCTTTTAGCTTTAGTTTTTATGAGTTTTACTATTGGTGTTGATTTAGGGTTTGTTTTAGCTAAAGGCGTTGTATTTAGTTTAATTAGCATCTTCTTTGTTTTACCATCTTTGATTTTATTATTTGATAAACTAATTACAAAAACTACTAAAAAACGTCCTAAAATATCTTTGTCAGCTTTAGGAAAATTTAGCTTCTTTATTCGTAGGGTAGCAATAATAATCTTTATAGTTATTTTCACAGGTAGTTTCCTTTTAAAGAGTAATCTTGAATATGAATTTACAGGCGAAGAAAACGATAAAGTAAAAGAGATATTTAATAATGAAAATCAAATCGCCTTAATATATAATAATGATGAAGAAGAGTTCTTTGGTAATTATTGCCAAAAGTTAAGCGATGATAAGCGTTTCAGCAGTGTTTTATGTTATGCCAATACATTAAGCGAAGGCCTAAAATATAATGAACTTAATGATAAATTTGCAAGCCTTGGTGTGGATGTTACTTTAGATGAAGATTTAATTAAAACTATTTATTATAATTATTATAACCAAAACGAAGATAATAAAATGAGTTATCCAGAGTTTACTAATTTTATTTTAAATGAAGTAGTAAATGATCCTAATTATGGTAAAGCTTTAGATAGTAACTTAAAGAATAGTATTAATAAACTATCTTATTTTACGAATCAAGGTTTGATATATACTAAATGGGGCTATAGTGATATGGCAAACATCTTAGGCATTCCAGCAGCAAATGTTCAAAGCTTATATCTTTTATATAATAGTACAACTACTAAAACGGCTCTTACTTTACCACAAGGCTATAATTTTATTGTTAATAATGTTTTAAATAATGAAGCATATTCAAGTATGCTTACTAAGGAAAATATTGCTTCTTTACAAATGATGGCACCATTTATAGATAAAGATCGTAATAATACTAAATTAGAAAGTACTGATATGGCAGCCTTATTTGGTATGGATAGTTCTTTAGTAGAAAATATTTATAAGTATTATAATGCTTTAAGCGAACCTAGTGAGAAATTAAGTTTGTATGATTTTGCTAATTTTACTTTAACTTATGTTTATCCAAATCCTGAATATGCGCAAAGCTTTGATGAGAACACAGTAAAAAAATTATCAATGATTAAAACTTTTGCAGATCCTAATTTAATAGGCGAAAAAATGGACGTAAATGCTTTAGGTCAAGCTTTAAATATTAGTCCTTCAATGGTTAATGTCGTTATAGGGCTTTACAATAAAGTAAGTGGTACTACTGAAACTACCATGAGTTTGGATACCTTTGTAACTTTCTTACTTTCTTATAAAGATAATCCTTTAATGGGTAGTTATTTAGATCAAAATACAATTAATAACTTAGAACTTGCTAATATGATAATAGAATCTAGTAAAGAAAATAAAGTATATGATTATAAACAAATGTCTAATTTACTAGGTCTTGATGTTAAAAATATTTATACTTTATATCATTTAAATAATAATATGGTAGATAAACTTACACCAAGAGAATTCATTAGTTTCATAATTAATACTAAAGAAATTAGTTCATCTTTAGATGAAGCTAGTCTTGCTAAGCTTAATTTAGTAAACACGATTATGGATGCTACTGAAAATGATAAAAAGTATTCTTATAAAGAGTTAAGTATTTTAACAAATGTTAATGAAGATAATTTAAGACTTATGTATTCTTTATATGATATGACATATAATGCTAATTCTATTAAATATAACTTATATGAATTTGCTAACTTTATATTAAACAATGTTGTAACAAATCCAAGTTATAGTAGTATGTTTAATACTAGCAGTATTAATAAATTAAAGGCTATTAATAATGTAATGACAGCAAGTATAAATAATACTAAATTTACTTCAACAAGTCTTGTAAATAATCTTGTTCCTCTTGCTGGAGGTATTGATACCTCTAAAGTTAGTTTAGTATATCTTCTTTATGGAGCAAGACATGAATATAAAGAAGATTATGCTTTATCTATTGAAGAACTTATAGCTTACTTAAATGAAAAGATTTTACCTGATAATAGATTTAAACAATTTATCGATGCTGATATGCAAAAGGTAATTGAAGATTCATATAGTATGGTTGATAATTCTAAAGAGTTACTAGTAGCTAAAAATTATTCACGAATTGTACTAACTACTAATTTAGAAAATGAGGACCCAGAAATCCTTGAATTTGTTGGAAATACTAATAAAGATATTAAAGATCATGATGCTTATTTAGCAGGAGATGCTCCAATGGCATATGAAATGAGTAAGTCCTTTGATAGTGAACTAAATTTAATTACGATTTTGACGATGGTCTTTATCTTTATAGTTGTAGCTATATCATTTAAATCAATATTAATACCATTTATTCTAGTACTATTAATAGAATGTGCTGTATTTATTACAATGGACATCTTAACATTCGAGGGCTCAAAAGTTTACTTCATTGCTATATTGATAGTTCAAAGTATCTTAATGGGAGCCACAATTGACTATGCTATTTTATTTACTTCATATTATTTAGAACATCGAAAGAGTATGGACATTAAGGAAGCTTTAATTAACTCATACAATAAAGCTATTCATACGATTTTAACTTCAGCTTCCATTTTGATTATCGTAACATTGATAGTAGGTAATTTTGCCTCTGCTATTGCAGCTAAGATATGTATAACAATATCAAAAGGAACATTATGTTCAGCAATACTAATTCTTTTAATTCTACCAAGTTTATTAGCAGCCTTTGATAAATTAATTGTTAAGAAAGATAAAAGAGTAGATTAATTTCTACTTTTTTTGTGATAGAATATCTTTGAGGTGAACCTTATGAAAATGCAAGTTCATTTACATCCAGATATATTTGAAATAGTTTTAAATGGAACCAAAAAAGTTGAAGCAAGATTAAATGATGAAAAAAGAAGAGAGTTAAAAGTAGGGGATACTTTAGAATTTTTAAAAAGACCTTTAGAAGAAGAGAAGATACTTGCTAGTGTTACTAGTTTAGATTATTATCCTAATTTTGAAGAACTAGTAAAACATTATGATATTAAAGATTTATATCTTGAAGACTTTACCAAAGAAGACTTTTTAAATACTTTAACTAGGTTTTATACCAAAGAAGACCAAGAAAAATATGGGGTTGTAGCAATAGGATTTAGAATAGAAAAATAATATGATTTTAAAAAATGATTTAAAAGATTTAGATACTAAGGCTTTAATATTTGATGTTGACGGGACTTTAACAAGATGGACTTCTGTGCCAGATTTTTTAAAAGATACTCTAGCTTCATTTAATGTTGAATATACAAGTGATGTTATTAAAGATTTTTTTACCGCAGTCAGATATTATGAAAGCTACTTGTTGATTTCTGGTTTATCCTCACAGGATGCGTATGCCCAAGCTTTGGAAATAGCTATTGAGGCTTTGCGAAAGAATAACATATCTGGTCAAGAATTTAGAGACGCTATGTTTTTACGTGAAGCATCATATACAACATGCGAAACGGGTATTGAAACTGAACTTGATTACTTAAGCCAAAAATATCTTTTATGTTGTTATACTAATTGGTTTGCATCTCAAGCTCATAAAAAATTGGCAATCCACGGGATAGATAAATATTTTCCTGTTTTTTACTCATTTGAAAATGTATATTTGAAATATAGTAGTGTTGGATTTAAAGTTATTTTATCTAGTCTAGAAATGGCTCCTGATAATGTCATACATATTGGTGACAGTCAAAGTGATTTGGCATGCAAGGGAGCAAAAATACCTTTCATTTTAATAGATTATGACAATAATTCACAGGCGTTATATTCTCAATCGGATGCCGTAATAACAGAGTTCAAAGATATAAGAAGAGTATTAAAAAAATAATGCTAAAATAACCCTGATATAAGTATATAATTTAGAAAATCTTTACTTAAATTTGACATAATTTGTCGTCTGTGCTATAATCGATAACATAGTTTGGGGGTTGTATAGATGAAATATGTTCTTTATAAGAAAAAAGAGGGTTCTAGAGATAAATTAATATTTAAAAAAGTTGATTCTGAAGGTAATGTTTCTTTAATTCAAGATGCAAACGTATTAGAAAGTATTATACAAAGATTTATTTCTAGAGGATATAAACCTATTATTAAGGGAAGTAATTTATATTTATATAGCAAAAATAGTGTATTTATTTTGCGTAGATTCTCTGAAATAATTGATTGCAAATATTTGACTTCTTTAAAGGAAAGTTTATTAACTAAAATACCTGAGAAAAAATGGTTCCCAGATCAAAGAAAAAATAAAAAAGGATTTAAATCTCTTTTAGCAGACTTTTTGGCTAATAGAGGAGAAGGGGTTTTATTAACTGCGGGAGTTGTCGCAGCATGTACTATATCTGTAGTTGCGGTTTTTAACAATAATGCTTCTTCATTAGATACGGCAGCATATGCTGATAATGGCTATAGTACATTAGCTTATACTTCTGAACAAGCTATTGAACCTACACAATTAGAAGATGAACAAGATGAATTTGATATTTTTCAAGTGCCTTTTGAACTACCATTATTTCGTAAATATGGTCAATATAGTTTTATTGAAAATAAAATGGTTCCAAAAGATTTCTTAGCTATCCAACCTTCTGAAAACGGTGGACTAGCTACAGATAATACTACTTTAGAAGAAACTGTCGAACCTGAAGAACCAAAGATTACTTATGAACAAAAGTCATATGATATTAGACAAAAATATTATTTAACTAGAGATATGCTAAATAGACTGTTAATCTGTATGTGTGATAATACAATGCCTGGAGTTTGTTTTGCAAATTCTCAAGAAGCATTAGATTATTTATATACAACAGAAGACCGTACTTATCCTGAAAAAATGTTAATTGTTATGATAAGAGAAGGCCTTACATATGAACAACTTGATGATATATGTGCTGGTGTTAGGGCCGAAGGTGGCGAATATTATGATGAATGTTGTCGTGTTGCTAGCGTAGGATATAATCGTTATCGTAGTATTGATTTTAATAATTGGTATGGTGCGGGTCTTTATACACAATTCCTTGCACCGGGACAATTTAGCGTTTTCTATGGTGATAAAATGTACTTAGATTATAAAGGCGCTACTGACTCTATTGGATATCAAGCTGCTGTTGATACTTTCTTTTACCGCGATATGGTTACTGACTATCTAAGTTTTAGAGGTTGGTGGGTAAATGTTTCCGGTAATTGGGAAAACTTTATGCGTTATGGTAATAAATATAGTAATCACCAAGCATCTTCGGATGTATTAAAACTAGATTATGAATATGCTTATGAACAAGAAATGATAGAAGACTTAGGAGTATGTAGCGAAATGGTACTTCCAGATCTTGCAGATGAAACATTCGTCTATGATGATCCTAGTGATACTGGATTAACTCAAGAAGATGGTCTTTCAAGAAATTTAACGAGATCTTAACTTTAAGTTAAGATTTTTATTATGTATGACCGAAAAGGTCATACATAAAACTACCGGCTATGCCGGTATGAATATAATAGCAGTAGCGTT
>CANPXU010000015.1 GCA_947586825.1 uncultured Bacilli bacterium
AATAAAAAAATATTAATAGAAAGGATATAATCAACTATAGATTTAATTAACCATTTCTATAAGATTGATTATACGAGTTATATGAAAAAGGTATTAATTACAGGAGCCTCAGGTAGTATTGGATTAGACACTATTCGATACCTTTTAGCAGAGGGTAAGTATGAAATAACAGCATTAGATTTAAAAAACAGAAAATCATTTAAAAGACTTAGAAAATATCGTAAGAGAATTAGTATTTACTATGGTGATGTACTTGATAGAAGTTTAGTAGAAAGCCTTGTTAAAGAACAAGATATTATTATTCATTTATCAACATGTCTTCCACCTTTAGCAGAATATAAACGTAATATTGCTGATATTATCGAGCTAAATGGTACAGAAAACATTATAAGGTCAATTAGTTATTATAATCCTAAATGTTATTTGATTTATGCCTCTACTACGAGTTTATATGATAGTAATATAGCTACTGTTAAAGATAAGATTGATATAAATCCTGATGACTACTTTAATGATGCTAAATATAAAACCGAAGCCTTAATTCAAAAAAAGATGAAAAACTATACGATTTTAAGACTTCCTTTAGTCTTAACAGATTTAAGAAAAGATAATTTTATTTATAGTGTTAATCGTAATACCATGATTGAGACTATTACTAAAGAAGATGCTGCTTATGCTTTTTGTAAATGCATTGATAATATGAGTAAAGTTAATGGTAAGATTCTAAATATCGGTGGTGGTGAAAACTGCCGAACTAATAGTAAGATATTACTTAACAAGATATTAAAATATCATGGATTGAGTTTTAATTATATAGCTTCTTCTATATTTTTAACTAAATCTTATAAAAGCCCTATCTTAAAAGATAGTGATGATAGTAATGAACTATTAAATTATCGTAATGACTCTTTACAAAGTTATTATATGAGACAAAAAAGAAGAAGTAAGAGTAGAGCTATTAATAAATTTATGGCTAAAATTATATTATTATTTAAGAAGAAGGAATTTAAATGAAAACGGGCATAGCCTTTGCAGGTGGTGGAGTAAAAGGAAGTTATCAAATAGGAGCTTATTATGCTTTTAAAAAATGTCATATTAAGATAAATGGGGTAACAGGTACTTCAATAGGATCCTTTAATGCTGCAATGGTTGCAGCTCACAAAGAAAAAGAATTATTAGATTTTTGGTCTAATCCTGATGTAGGTAAAATATTTGGTATTGATAAAAAAATATCTGAAGAAATAAACCTTAAGAAATTTGATAAAGAATTTTTTGAACTTTCATTAAAAGAAATTAAAAAGATTTTGAAAAATACGGGACTTCCTGTCGATGGTTTAAAAGATGTTGTTAATCATTTTGATGTGGAAGATGATATAAGAAATAGTGATATGGATTTTGGCCTTAGTACTTTAAGACTAAAAGATGCTAAACCATTAGATTTATTTATTGAAGACATGCCTAAAGGTTCTTTAAATAACTATTTATTATCTAGTTGTTATCTTCCTTTATTTAAAAGGGAAAAACTTGAGAATGATAGTTATTACTTTGATGGTGGTATCTATAATAATGCTCCTTACAATATGCTTTTAAATAAAGGCTATGACCTAGTATATTCCATAGAATTAAAGGGAATAGGGATAAAGCAAATTCCTATAGATGCTAGTAAAGTTATTATTATCAAGCCTTCCAGAAGACTTTCTAAAATGTTAACCCTTGATAATGAAGCCATTATTAATAATATAAGAATAGGTTATTATGATGCTCTTAAAGTATTAAAAAAATATGATGGGAAAAAATATATCTTTAAAAGCAAAAAAGATAACTATTTTAAGAAGATTAACTCTTTAGTTGATAAAGATACTTATAACCTAGTAAAAGGCTTTGTAGGGGCTAAAAATGATAAAGAAATGGTTATTAAAGCTATTGAATATTTAATGGATAAAGAAAATGCTACATACTTTAATGTATATAATATTAGAAAAATGATTAAAAAATATCGTCAAGAAGATGGAGATTCTATTATAAATAGATATCTAAAAGCTCTTAAAATGACTATTTTTTAGTCTTTTTTTATATAATAAATTGCTAAAATAAAAACAATATTTTATAATATTTTTAGTGGTGCTTATGAATTATGGCGTATTACCAGCGGATCGTTATAAAGTAATTAATAGAACTATTCTTTCTGAAGTAGATAAAGAAAATCTGCTATATTTTTATGCACCTGTAATTGGACCTATTGCTGTATATTTATATTTATTATTATGGCAAGATTTACAAAAGGAAGATGAAAGTAAAGTATATATTCATCATCGTTTAATGAATATCTTAAAATGTAATGCTAAGACTTTAAAAGAAGCTAGAGAAGCTCTTGAAGCTGTCGGTCTTATTAAAACCTTTGTTAGAGAAGGTAATGTTTTAGAGTATATTTATGAGTTATATTCACCTTTATCAGCATCCGAGTTCTTTGCTCATCCGATACTTAATACGGTTTTACACAACGCTTTAGGAGATGAAGAATATAAAAATCTTGAAAAAAAATATACTAAGAAGAAATATAATCATGATGGTTTTATTGAGATAACCAAGAAAATGGATGAAGTATTTAAAGTTGAAAATACTGTATCTTCAAGTAATATTAAAGAAAAAATTAATGGAGAAACTAAACTAACTAGTTCAATAGATTATGATTTAATACTAGATAGTATTCCGAAAAATACTTTATCAGATAAAGCCTTTAATAAAAGAACAAGAGAACTTATTGATAATTTATCATTTATCTATAATTTAGATACTTTAAAAATGATTGAGCTTATTCGTAAGAGTATAAATGAATTTGGCATGATTGATAAAGATGAACTTCGTACATCGGCTCAAAAGTATTATGAATTATCATCAGGTTCACTTCCGACAATTGTTTATCGTACTCAACCAGAGTATTTAAAGAAAGCTTCAGGTGATACCACTTTAAGAGGCAAGATTATTGCCATGTTTGAAAATATATCACCATATGATTTTTTAAAAGCTAAAAATAAGGGAGCATCTCCGGCGAATAAAGATTTAAAACTTGTCGAACATCTTTTGGTAGATTTAAAATTAACTCCAGCGGTAGTAAATGTATTACTAGATTTTTGCCTTCGTAAAAACAATAATAAACTTACTAATTCATATGTTGAAACGATTGCTGCACAGTGGAAAAGGGCAGATCTAAAGACCGCAGAAGAGGCTATGCAATTCGCAGAAAAAGAGCACAAGAAAAGCATTAAGAAAATGAGCCCTAAAGAGAAGAATGAAGCTATTAAACCAGCTTGGTTTGATAAAGAGATAAAAGAAGAGGAAGCATCAAGTGAAGAGCAAGAAGAACTTACTAATTTATTAAAGGAGTTTAAATGATAAAGGTTGATGATAAAGTTAAGAAAAATGCTAAGATGTCCGTAGATAAAAATTATGCTGCTGAACATTTGAATACTAAACTTACTAATTTAATTAAGAAAGCTAATTTAACAGAAGAAGAAGCAAAACAAAATTTATCATCATTACAAGATACCCTAGCAGAGTTAAATAATTGCTCAAAATGTCCAGGGCTTGCTAAATGTCCAAATCATATCAAGGGTTATGTATATTATCCTAAAAAAGATGAAAGCTTCGTTAATTTTACTTATGTAGCATGCAAAAAGTTAAAAGAACATGAAAATGGCATTGAAATAAAAAACGCTAGTCATGAAATAGCTAGCGCTAGAATGAAAGACATTGATGTAACCGAAAAGAAAAGAGTAGGTTTAATAAAATGGCTAAAAGCCTTTTATGATAATTATGATATAACAAAGCCAAGTAAAGGATTATATCTTCATGGTAGTTTTGGTAGTGGTAAAACCTTTTTAATCGCAGCCCTTTTAAATGAACTCAAAATAGAGAAAAACGCTAGCATTGAAATAGTTTATTTCCAAGATTTGTTAAGAGAGTTAAAAGATAACTTTGATTTATTAGAGTCTAAAGTAAGATATTTATGTAATGTTGATATTTTACTTATTGATGATATAGGGGCAGAAAAGGTAACTGACTGGTCAAGAGATGAGATTTTAGGAACTATTCTTCAAGCAAGAATGAATAATAAATTAACAACCTTCTTCACTAGTAATTTAACTATTAATGAATTGGAAGCTCATTTAGCTATATCAAAAGATAGTACTGATCTTGTTAAAGCCAGAAGAATAATTGAAAGAATTAAACAATTAACCGAAGATATGGAACTTGTAAGTGTTAATCGTCGAAAGTAGGTAAACACTTCACGTAAATTGACAAAGGAAAACAAGATTTTAAGCCCAAGACCTTGTTTTTTTTTTTTTTTTTTTGAGAAAATGGAGAAAATAGATGATGAAAAAATGACTAATCCATGTCAATTTACACGGAGGCTATATGAAAGGCATAATTAAAGCTATTGTATTAATTATATTTTTAAATCTTGCTACTTCATGTAAAAGTATATCTAATAATGAATTAAATTATGATAACTTTGATTTAGCCATTATGATAGAAACAAATGATAATAAGTATCAAAGATATACCGGAGATAAGTGGCCTACATTAGCTGAAGGATATACTTTAAATATAAAAAAAAGTAGTTGCGATAATGGAGGTCAATTAAGTTTTGAAGATGGTAGTATTATTTTCATAAGCAATGCAAAAAATAATAAATGTAATGTTTACTTCGAAATCGATTTATCTTTGGCTGATTATATTAAAAATTTATATAATAAAAATGCTGATATTGGAGATGGAAAATTACTATTTCATGATGGAGAGCAAGATTACTCTAATGAAGATAATTATGAATTAGAAGTAGAGGATAAATCATATCGATATACGGGAGCTAATCCAAATAATTATGTATGTTTTGGTACAGAAGCTAATCCTTGCCCTGAGGATAACTTATACCGAATAATAGGATTATTTTTAAATGATGAAAATAAGTATGAATTAAAGTTAATTAAAAATCTTAACGCAAAAGAAAACTTGTTAGGAACAAATGGCTCTTATCGAAGCAATGATAGATATTATTGGCAATATACCGGAAACGAAAAATCAAATTCTTATTGGCCAAATAGTTTATTAAATACTACAAATCTTAACACTAATTATTTAAGTAAGGTAAATGGTAACTTAATAGCAGATCATTATTGGCGGATAAGTGGAAATGTAGCAGAAAACATTATTAAAAATAATGCTAAACTAGTATATGAGTATGAACTAGGAAGTAAGTCATTAAAATTAGGTGTAGATACTTGCTATTATGATAAAGGCTCTCGAATATGTACTGAAGATGACCTGAATTATAAAGCAAAAATAGGATTGATGTATATTAGTGATTATATGTATGCTGCAGATTCTGCGTATTGGTCTTTATCAGGATGTGATACTTCTGAAGAAAAATTAGTAGGAGGCCAATGTAGAAGTACCGCTGATAACAATGCAAATAATGATTATCGGGCTGCTAAAAGTAAAAATTGGTTATATTTTTTTGATAGTTCTAATGGTGTAGATGATGGAGAATGGACTATTACTAGTTACGCTTCTAATGCTATGTATATTTTGAAAGATGGGTCTGTTTATAGAAGAAACGCCTATAATATGAATTATCCAAATGATAATAATTTTTTTATTAGACCATCATTCTATTTAAATTCGGATGTTAAATATAGTCATGGAGTAGGAACCAAAAATAATCCTTATTATGTTAATTAAAAAAGCAAAGCTTTTAATTGAAAAATATTAAATGCTATCTTCAATAAAGGTTTGGCTTTTATGTGGTTCATCTTTTAAAAGGTTAGGGTAGCCTTGTTGTCTTAAAGCTTCATAAGTGACGATAGCCACACAGTTTGATAGGTTTAAGGCTCTTACATCGGCAGTCATAGGAATACGCATACAATGGTCAATATGAGGCTTTAATAACTTGGGAGGTATGCCTGTTGATTCTTTGCCAAACATAAAATAGATATTTTCATCTTTATTGGAGTAGTCAAAAGAATCATGAGGCTTATGACCATATCTAGTAAAATAGTAAAAAGTACCTTGATTCTTACTATAGAAATCATCAATATTTTCATATACTTTATAATCACATTTATCAATATAATTAACACCACATCTTCTGACCGTTTTATCATCTAGCTTAAAACCTAAAGGCTTAATAAGATGAAGCTTACTGCCAGATGCTATGCAAGTACGCATTATATTACCTGTATTTTGTGGTATCTCAGGTTCAAATAAAACAATATTAATCATAATTCCTCCTTAATAAAAAAAGCCATTACTTGGCTTCTTTTGTATATCCTTGTTCTTTTAATAATTTTTCAAAGTCTGAGACTTTAAATAATCCATCTTTATTAACAATAACGTCCCCGAGTTCAGTATTTTCATAATATAATATGCAAGGAATATTGCTTATCTTGTCTGTATTAAATATTCTATTTAATTCTTCCATAATATTACTATTTTCTTTTTCTTCAGTAACATCAATGTAATATACTTCAGAGTTTATACGATATTTATCAATAATATCTTTTAATTCTTCTTCAAGTTCATATTCTTCTTTATCATTAGTATAGCCAACATAGACAAAGTATGTACTAGGAGCATCTTTTAAAACAGTAGGGGCTTCTTTCAAATCTTTTATTTCTAAAGCTACAGTACTTGTGGAAAGCAAATAACTATGTAAATATTTTTCTTTATTCTTAACATTCCACCATGAGAAGATATACCAACATATGAGAATGACTGCGATTATAAATAAAGCAGCATATATGTAATTTTTAGTAGCGATATAACGTTCTTTATTAGGTTTTTTCACCATTATTTTTCACCACCTTTATTTTATCAAATTATATCTTTAATGTAAAATTTAACTTTTGGGTGTTTTACAAATCATCATTTGAGCTTGCATTGTCGCCATCGCCCTTGATTAAAACTTCTCTAGGTTTAGAGCCATTAGCAGGGCCTATAACACCTCGGGCCTCTAGCAAATCAACCATCCGAGCAGCTCTATTATAACCAAATCTAAATCTTCTTTGAATAAGTGAGGCACTTATTTTACCAGTTTGAATAGCAAACTCGACAATTTCATTATACATTGGATCATCGCCACCATCAGAGTTAGCTGTTCCTGATGATGAAGTATGTAAATCTTCTGCGGTAAAGATTTCATTATATTTCGCAGGAGCTTGTTTTGTACAATAATTTATAATGCGAGCAATATCTTCATCGGATACAAAGCATCCTTGAACTCTGGTAGGAGATGCAGCACCCATAGGGAAGTATAACATATCACCTTTACCTAGTAATTTCTCAGCACCAGATTGATCTAGGATTGTACGTGAGTCGATAGATGATGATACCGCGAAAGCAATACGAGATGGAATATTATTTTTAATTACACCGGTGATAATATCGGTTGAAGGTCTTTGCGTTGCAACAATCAAATGAATACCCGCGGCTCTAGCCATTTGCGTTATACGCATAATAGAGTCTTGAACTTCTTTCGATGCAACCAACATAAGGTCAGCAAGTTCATCGATAATTATTACAAAATATGGCATTTTAGCTATATGATTTTCGGGATTTTTCTTATTTTCTTTTTCAACCCATTCATTATAGCCAGCGATATTTTTAACATTCTTTTCAGAGAATAAATCATAACGATTTTCCATTTCACTTACTATTTTTTGCAAAGTTGCATTTGCCCTTTTAGGATCGGTTACAACTGGACAAAGTAGGTGAGGAATACCATTATAGTTAGAAAGTTCAACCTTTTTAGGGTCCACTAAAACTAATTTAACAGTATCAGGTTTATATCTCATTAGGATTGAACAAATAATAGTATTAATACATACTGATTTACCAGAACCAGTAGAACCTGCGACTAAAAGGTGGGGCATTTTGCTTAAATCACAAGAAATGCAATTACCCATAATATCTTTACCTAAGGTAACAACAATTTTATTTTCCGTCTTTTCATTTTGGGTTTTTTCTAATACTTCTCTAAAAGCAACGGGAGTAATTTCCCTGTTAGGTATCTCAATTCCGATTGTACTTTTGCCAGGGATAGGCGCTTGAATTCGGACGTCTTTAGCAGCCATAGCTAAAGCTATTTCTTTATTAATTGTGGTAACTCTGTTTACTTTAGTACCATTAGGAACAGTTATTTCATACTCCGTAACGGCAGGACCAGTATAGATTTGAACAACTTTGCAACCTTTGATATCAAAGTCATTTAGTACTCTAAGTAAGACTTCTTGATTACTGCGTGCAAAAGCAATTTCTTCATTAGCGTTAGTAGCTTTAGGCTTAGATAATATATTAATATTAGGAAGAACATAAGATGATGAATCACTTGGACTAATATTTTCATCAAATATTTCTATGTCATCGTTTTCAATTTCAAGTGGTTTCATTTCCGGAGTTCGAACATTATTCTTTATTTCATCAATGGTTGCTACTACAACTTGCTCATCTTCTTTTTTAATAGGCTCTTTTTCTTTTAAAGCTACTTCTTCTTTAGTACCTATAAGTTCATCACCATCAAGAACATATTCTTTGTGTTTAACTTCTTCTTCATTATTAGAGCTTTCTCTTTTAGCTTTCTTGAATAGAGCAATAATCTTTTGCAGTATCAGTGATAGATTAATATCAAAGGCTAATACTGATGCAAATATCCCAATAAAGACTATGACTACTAAAGCTCCTGTAGAACCAAAAGCTGTCAAAAGAAGACCTAGAAAAGTACCACCAATAATACCACCGCCAACGACAATTTGTTTATCTCCAGAGGAAAGGAGTCCAGAACTGGAATTAATCGTGGCATTACGATTAGAAAAATTATCTATGGTAACACTAACCATTTCTTTAATTGTAGTGTTAGTTTCAAACATTTTATAATGGGCAAGTCCAAGGCAAATAAGAACTATCAAGTAAATACCTATTGCTTTGGTAGAGAAGAAATTAGGCATCTTTCTTTTTATAAGCATGTAACCACCAATAAAAATAAGGAAAAATAAAACTAAAAACCAAAATTCTCCTGCTAAAAAAAGGGCAAATCCTTTAATAAAGTTGCCAACATAGCCAAAGCCACAACCTGTAATTCCAATTAAAATTAGAATAAGGCCTATTAACTCGGCACTATATGATTTATTACTATTTGTATTTTTGCTACTTTTTCTTTTTGCCATTTATTATTCACCATATAAATTATATCTTAAATATATACTATTTGCCAAGTAATATACACATACTTTTATGGACAAATTAACATTATTTGCTTATAATTATGGGGTGGTGATATTTATGAATATCGAAGAATTTAATTATGAACTTCCTGAAGAGTTAATTGCGCAATCACCTATTAAAGATCGCAGCAGTTCTAAGCTCTTAGTCCTTGATAAAAATACAGGCGAATATCAAGATATGATTTTTAAAGATATCTTACATCTTTTTAATAAAGGGGATGTATTAGTTTTAAATAATACTAAAGTTTTACCTGCACGTATTTTTGGCCAAAAAAAAGAAACTAATGCTCATATAGAACTTTTGCTTCTTAAAGATTTAGGTTATGATACATGGGAATGCCTGTCTAAGCCTTTTAAAAGACTTGATGTAGGAACGATTATTAATTTTAATGATGAACTTGAGGCCGAAGTAGTATCTAAAGAAAGCGAAGGTATTGTAAAAGTTAAATTTACTTATAAAGGTATTTTTTTAGAGATTATTGAAAGACTTGGCACAATGCCACTTCCTCCATATATTCATGAAACTTTAAAAGATCAAGATCGATATCAAACAGTTTATGCTAAATATCTTGGTAGTAGTGCAGCTCCAACAGCAGGACTTCATTTTACTAAAGAACTTTTAAAAGCTCTTGAAGATAAAGGAGTAGAACTATTATATGTAACTTTGCATGTTGGTTTAGGCACTTTTAGACCGGTTATGGAAGAAGATATTACTAAGCATAATATGCATAGTGAAGAATATGAAATAACGGAAGATGTAGCTAAAAAATTAAATGAAGCCAAAAATGAAGGTAGAAAAATATATGCTGTTGGGACAACTTCGACTCGTACTTTAGAAGCCAATATAACTAAATATGGTCAATTTACAAGCACTAAAGAAAGTACTAATATCTATATTTATCCTGGCTATCAATTTAAAGCAATTGATGGATTAATAACTAATTTCCATTTGCCTAAAAGTACACTTATTATGCTTGTAAGTGCTCTTGCTGGCCGCGAAAACATCTTAAATGCCTATGAACACGCGAAAGTAAGTGGTTATCGTTTCTTTTCTTTTGGCGATGCTATGTTAATTAGATAAAGGGTTAATTCTTTCTCTTGACCATATATACTCTAACGATTCAAGTTTAAATCTTTTTTGATACATTCTTTCAAAGTATACAAGCACAGGATCATATAACTTAAAATTTTGAAAACAAAGGGGCTTAATTTGCTCCTTTTTATTTGCACTTTCATATACTTCAAGAAAAAGAAAATCAGGATCTACGGTTTTGATGTAAAAATATACAACTTCATCGCCATTTAAAAGGCCAAAGTTTCTGCTTGAAGTTGTAAGCTTTTCGGCACATCTAGTCATAAGAGAGCCTAGCGTTTTTGTGCCATAAGCCATGAAAAAAGAATATCGTGAAACAATATCATCAATTGCGGCTATTCTTTCTTCTGTTAGGTTAGCAAAGTTAGTAAATCGTACAGTCGTATAAAAATTAACTATAGTTTGTCTATTAAAATAAATAACCATTTTTCACTTCCGATTTTATAATAATAAAACAAAAATATTTGTATTGCAATATCAATATTGATATAATAAATCTAATGTCGAGGTGTAAAATGGTGCCACTTAGATTCAGCAGTTTAAATGATGTTATAAAAGAGCTAGCAAATAAATATGCTATCTTTTGCTCTGACTTCGAATATTATAAAAAAATTGCTACACCATTTTCCAATTTAAGCCTTGAAAAAACTTTCAATAAAGCTGAAAACGAAATACTTATTCAAATAAGAAATAGTCTTAAAGATGATAATGACTGGTTTATAAAATTTGTTGAGAGCGAAATTAATAGCCGCAAATCAATTTCTAAATCTCTTAATAATATAGGAAATTTATGTAAAAATTGGCGATTAGAAATTGACATTGATACTCTTAAAACAATTCTTGATAAATCGCGAGATTTTAGTGAAGCTTTATCGCAAGTAATAACGGTTATTAAAGAAGCCACGATTACTAATATAGAAAATTATACTAGCAATAGAACTTTAGTAGATATCTTAGTTGGATATGCGACTATTAATAATATTCTTAAAGAAGATGAAGAAGAACGTGATGATGAAGAAGACAGTGTTGATATAAATAGTTTCTATTCTGACGATAGTGTACGACTTTATCTAAAAGAAATAGGAAGCATTCCTTTATTAACTCCCGAAGAGGAAAGAGAATTAAGTCTTAAAGCTAAAGAAGGATCTCAAGCTGCTAAAGATGCTATGATTGAACATAACTTACGATTAGCTGTTAGTGTAGCTAAAAGGTATTTAGGCAGAGGCCTTGAGTTTAATGATTTAATTCAAGCGGGTAATGAAGGCCTTATGAAAGCCGTTGATAAATATGATCCGGAAAAAGGCTATAAATTTTCAACATATGCAACATGGTGGATTCGTCAGTCTATAGATAGAACAGTAAAAGACGAAGGTAGGTCAATAAGAATACCAGTTCATCTTCATGATACATATAAAAAGTTAACAGATACTCGAAAAAGACTAATGGGAACATATGGAGAATCAGTATCATGGAAAGACGTGGCGGATGAATTAGGAATGCCCTTAAAGCAAGTTGAGGATATTGTATCAAAATTCTCTGATGCTATTTCTATGAACAGCTTTGTTGGTGAAGATGAAGATACCGAATTTGGAGATTTTTTATCAAATCCTGATGATCCTACTCCTGAGCAAGTAGCTATGACTCAAGCACTAGCAGATTCACTAGGAGATATTCTTAGCACTCTTTCTTACCGTGAAGAGAGAGTATTAAGATTAAGATTTGGGGTTCAAAATCCCAATGATCCTGATCCTGATTATAATAGTACACATACCTTGGAAGAGGTAGGAGCTCTGTTTAATCTTACAAGAGAAAGAATTCGCCAAATTGAGTTTAAAGCTTTGCGTAAACTTCGAAGCCCTGCTCGAAGATATAAGTTAGCAGGTTTTTATCCTGGTAGTGAAGCTGCAGAAAGAAAAATGAATCAAGATTCAAGAAGAGCTCGAAGAAATGAAGCTTCTACATCAGGTACTAATCGGGAGACAGATAGAAAATCTTTAAAAGTATATCAACAAGGTGATGAAGGAAGAGTGACACCTAAACCAAGCAAAGATATAGTAGTACAAAATAGTGAGAGTAGAATAGAAAAGCAACCAGAACAAGGGGGAACAACTTTAAAGGAGGAAAGTAAAATGAGTAAAGGAAAAAGAAGAGAAGGAAAATATTTTTATGAAGTATTAGAGTGTACGCCTGAAGAATTTAGATTAGTAAAGTATTTCATAAAGAGTAAAAAGTCAGACTCATATAGGGTATTTTATCTTGTATATGGCGATGACTTAGAACAAGTCGCATCATTTGATAAGATTGATGAAAAGCAAAGAGCTCGCTATAATAGTTCCGTATATGTAATTAGAACTAAGTTAGATACTTATCGTCGTTCTTATTTTTATTCTTTAAGAGAATCATTAGAATTAGATGAAGAAGATTATAAAATAGCTCTAGAATATATTAAAGGACTTCAAAATAAGGAAGTAATTGAAGCAGTTCATGGTAAAGATTTTAGTATTAGATCTAATACCTATTTACTTACTTCTGCTAGTGTAGCGGAATATAATAAGATAATTGGCGATACTAGAGCTTATGTTAAAGAAGAAAAAAATGTAATTGGCTTAAGACAAATTATTGAATGTCCTGTAGAATATTGGGATGATTTTAGGGGATATTTATGCCATAGATATCATGAAGTTTTATCTCCTATCTTTGGTGAAGATTTAACTTTAGAATTAAATGCCAAAAAACTAGCTGATAAAACTAATGATGATTTACAAAATGCTATAATAGAACTTAAAGCTAAACTTGCTAAAGTTCAAATATATGCTGGTAAAGACTTAATAACTATTGCTAATATTCCTGAGACTTTCAAAGAAAGTGTTATACAAAGGCTTAAAGATAACGCCTCTTTAGTAGCTCTTTTTGGTGAAGATTTATTAGCTAATATTAATATCAGAGCTTATTTAGAAATGGGTGAAGAAGGCTTTGATGAAGTTATGAATGTCGTTAAAGAAAGAAAAAAACTTGGCTTAACTTTACAAGAAACTCTTCATTTAGAAGATGAAGATAAAGATATTGTAACAGCTATAAATGCTTCTTTAGATATAAATACTACACATAGAGATGCATTAAGAAATGCTTTTGGTCCAAAACTTCTTAGTAATAAAGATCCTAAAGTAGATGTTTCACCAATATTAACGAAAATGAAACTTCGGGTTAAAGATGCTTTAATATATAAAAATAAAACCATTTATGAAATAGCTGCGGTTTTATGCCCAGATTTTAAGCTAACACCATCCAATATTATTAAATTGAGAAGCTATTTATTGAGCTCAAAATCGTATAACGCTTTTTCTGATTTATTTGGTAGTGATTTAGATAAGCCTATTGATTTATCAATGTTTTTCGCTGCTGATGGTCGTCAAATCTTCTCTCTTATGAATAAAAATCTTACTAAATTAATCGAATCAAGTTCTAATCATACACCATATGATGAGATGATTGAATCTTATGAAAATAAATATCTTGATGAAATATTTGGTCAAACAATATGTCCTATTGAAGACATAAAAGCTTATGTAAGTAGACTTGATGTAGATTTAATAGCTTTATTAAGAGCAGTTCATGGTGAAAATTTAGACCAATTATTTAATGCTACAAATCCTATTCTTACATTAGATACAGTTAAGAAATATGAGACAGCAATAGCTACTATTAAAAATCTATATACGTATGTTCAAAATCCAAATGCTACTATTACAGCTACTAATGAAGAACCATTTGAGCCAGCTTTAACAAGTACTATTAATAATCCAGCACCAGTTAGTAATATGGATTTAATGAGTTATAATTTGCCTTTATTTAGAGAAGCTATTAAGGTAGTTCCTATTGAATATCGCTATATCTTAATGCTTCATTTAGGATTACAAGATGAAGGAATACCATATTCAGTAGATGACCTAATGATTATATTTAATAGAACTAAAGCCGAAATTGAAGATGCTCTTTTAAGAGGAAAGATTTTCTTTGATGAGATAGTAGCAGCTTATCAAAAGGCTTATCAAAGATCATTCCCTATGGAAGAACTTCGCGGTGAAACTCGTAAAAGAGTTGCCCCTAACGATTAAAACTTAAAACTAAAAAAGAGCTTTAATTAGCTCTTTTTTATATGTGGAAATTTTTAAAATAGAAAATGAAATTATTAAAAATATTTGTAAAGTTAGGTCAGTCCTGTTATAATAGCGCCTAGGAGTTGGGGGTTTGCATGGTAAAACTTGGTTTTACAAGTGTGAATGAAGCTATTTTAGCTGATTCAACATTTTATAACGAAGGTAAAGCATATTTAGAGGGCGATTATAATCCTAAAAAATTAAATAGGCTTTTGATTGAAAGACTAGGCTGTACAGAAGAGGAATTCATACTAATTAAGAAATATATTAAAAATAGCAAAATTTTAAGCTTTAAGGTAGTATTAATTGTTCATGGTGAAGATTTAGATAAAGATTTATCTGTAAGTGTTTTAAAGCCTGTACAAAAAGAAGCATATTATAGAGCAATTCATGAACTTAAAGAAAGACTTGCTAAAATAAGAGAAACCGGTTTGCAAAAATTACAAACTATTTTAGGCATGAATGATTCTGACTTTGCAATAGCAACTCAATTCTTAAGAAAATTTGACTCAGAAAAAATAATGGAATCTCTTTTTGGTAAAGATTTTCAAGATGAAGGGAATATTGCTATTTTAAATTCAGAGCAAGAAAGAATGTTTTATCGTCTCATTAAACAAAGCCAAGATTATGTTAGAATGCAAAGAAAAACAATAGTTTTGCAAAATGTCCTTAATTGTCCTGATGATATTTGGCCTGAAATTAGATATTATATACTTCAAAAAGAAGAACTTTGTAAGTTATTTATCCCTATATTTGGTAGTGATTTATCCAAAGAATCTGAAATATCTCATATTAATACTGCTGAAAAAAATAATTTAGCTAGTGCTATTAAAGATTTACGAAAAACTATTTCTGGCTATTTAAGATATGTTAATAAAGACTTAGCTACTATTGCTTCTCTTGATGAAAGTGAAGAAGATATTGTTTATACATTAATCTGTGATAACAGTGAACTAACTGCTTTATTTGGTAATGATTTTTCTCTAACGTTAAGTGGAAATTCTTATTTAGAAAAGGGCCGAGAAAATGTTAGAGAACTACTTGACTCTGTATTAGAGGATAAAAGAAGATTTAGGAAACTTAAAAGGTTACAACAATACTCTGTGCCGAGTGATAATATTAATATAAATGGAATTAATATCACTAAATATGATATAGATTTATTAAGGGAAGCTTTAAAATTAGTACCAATAAGATATCGGGGAATTCTTATATTACATTTAGGCTTTGGTGGTGATGGAAAATTCTATCCTTCAGAAAGACTAGCTGTTATCTTTAATAAGAATGTATCTGATATAGAAAGCGATATTCTTCATGGTAAAGCTTATTTAGAAGAAATAATTGAAACTTGTAAAAAGGCTAATGAAAGAGAATTTTCTCTTGCTGAAAATGAATGCTGGAGTCGTAAAAGAGTTTCTGAAAACTAAAAGAGTTATGGATAATTTCCATAACTTTTTCTTTCCTATAATAGACAAATACCTGGGCATTTGATAAAATGATTTTGACAAAGAAGGGTTTTTATGAAACTAGAATATACTTTAATCCAAAAATCAAAAAGAAATTCGGCAAGACTTGGTAAGGTTAAATATGGTGATAAAGAATATCCAACTCCGATGTTTATGCCTGTAGGTACTAATGCTACAGTTAAGACATTATCGCCGGAAGAAGTTAAAGAAACGGGAACAGGTATATGTCTTGCTAATACTTATCATTTATGGCTTAAACCAGGTGAAGATGTTGTAAATAAAGCAGGTGGCCTTCATAAATTTATGAACTATGATGGACCTATTTTAACAGACTCAGGAGGGTTTCAAGTATTTAGCTTAGCAAATGCCAAGGATATAACAGAAGAGGGAGTTAAATTTAAAAATTTTGAAAATGGTGATACTTTATTTTTAACTCCTGAAAAGAGTATTGAGATACAAAATAAACTAGATAGTGATATAGCTATGAGTTTTGACGAATGTCCACCTGCTAGCGCTAATCATGATTATATGCAAAAAAGCATTGAAAGAACAATAAGATGGGCGGCAAGGGGTAAAGCTGTTCATAGTAATCCTAACCAAATGTTATTTGGCATTGTTCAAGGTGGTTATTTTGAAGATTTAAGAAAATACAGTGCTGAAAAAACAGTTGAAATAGGTTTTGATGGCTACGCTATTGGTGGTGTTGCTAACGACCATGAATCTAAAGAGCATGTTTTTGAAGAATTTGCTTTCTCTACTAAATATCTTCCTGAAGATAAGCTTCGCTATGCGATGGGGATAGGCGATCCTATTGATCTTATCGAAGGAGTTATAAGAGGTGTTGATTTATTTGACTGCGTATCTCCGACAAGACTAGCAAGACATGGCCATGCTTATACCATGAAAGGTAAAATAAATCTTAAAAATAGTAAATATAAAGAAGATTTTACTCCTATTGAAGATGATTGTGATTGTTATGCTTGCCAGCACTATACTAAAGCTTATATTAAACACTTAATATCTTGTGATGAGACTTTTGGCGCAAGACTTTTATCCATACATAATATAAGATTTTTACATAGACTTATGGCTAATATTCGTGATAATATTAAGACAGATACTTTAGAAGAATATCGTGATAAGTTTGTCAGAGAATATTATGGTGATAATTATGAAATCAAATAATTTAATTAAAATAACTTTGTTTACGACTTTTATTATTATATTTTTAATAATATCTATATCGACAGGATATAAAGTAATTAAGGAAAGCCGAAGTAAGGAAGCTTTAGCCAATGAAAAGTTAATTGTTGAAAAAGCAGAAAAGTGTATTTATGAAAGTAAATGTACTACCAATACAATTACCCTTAAAATGTTATATGATTTAAATTATATTAAAGATAAAATAGTTAATCCTTATGATAAAACGATTTATAGTGAAGATAGTTATGTTGTAATAACAAAAGAGGGTTCTACTTTGTTTCTGAAGTAGAACCTTCTTTTTTATTTTTACCTATTGTTGATGATACAATAGCTATAATAAATAAAGCTAGATAATAGAAAATTGATTTAAAACCCAAACTATTATAGATTATTAAAGTAAGTAAGATGCTAATGATAATTAAGATAAGTCCTATAATAAGCCCGGCGATGATACCTTTTTTATCAGTATGCTTACCAACAATAAAACCACATATACTATATAAAATTACATTAAATATTAAAATAATAAAGGAAGTAATAAAACTTTTAACTCCTATAAGATTTAAGAAACCCATTAAAAAAGATATAAGTAATTCTAAAAGAATAAAAATGCCTATTAATTTTCCATATTTTAAAACTATTTTTATATTAATCACCTAATTAAGATTATGTAATGATTAAAAAAATATGATTTTTACCATAATAATATTGGTGATATTATGGATTTATTTAGTGTTGTTGTTAGAACTTTATTTTTCTATTTCTTTATTACTATTGCTTATCGAATGATGGGAAAAAGGGAAGTAGGGCAACTAGGTATTATTGACTTAATAGTATCTATTCTTATCGCAGAACTTGTTGCAATATCAATTGAAAAGACTAATGAACCAATGTATTTAGTTATTGTACCTATATCAATATTAGTTATTTTAGAAATAGGGCTTGCTTATTTTTCTTTAAAAAATCGTAATGCCCGAAAGTTTTTCGAAGGAAAACCATCCCTTATCATAAGCCAAGGAAAAGTTCATTATCATGAAATGATAAGACAAAGATATTCTTTAGATGACTTGCTAATTGCTCTAAGACAAAAAGAAATTAAGGATATAAGTGATGTTGAATATGCCTTTTTAGAAACCAATGGTAAATTATCAATCTTTAAATATAATCCATTTAAAATTAAAACTAGTTACCCAATGCCTCTTATAATAGATGGTAGTATTGAAAAAAATACTTTAAAACATATTAATAAAAACGAAGAGTGGCTTGAAAGGGTATTACAAAATAAAAAACTAAATCTAAAAGATATATTTTATGCGTTTTATAAAAATAAAAAGATTTATATCATTAAAAAAAGTAGAGATTAATCTACTTCTTCAAAACGATATACTTGATCAGCATTTGGATATTTTTCAGTATCAACTTTAGCTGCAAAGTTATCATAAGGTCTTATCCATATCTTACCATCATGATTAGATTGATAAGCTACTAACTTAATTGGATTGCCTTTTTCATCGACGTTTTCGCTATCATATCCAATAAAAATAACTTTATATACATTACCTTTAAAATGTCTGTATGTCTTTCCTGTATTAATTTCTCGCATAAAATCACCTTATTCATTATAACATTTACTACTTTAAAATACTATCTTTTTAGTGTATAATTACTATAGAAAGTAGGGTTGATAGATAATGGTAGCCTTATGTATTGGTCAAACCGCATATAATATCGTAGCTGTTAGTAGTGATTTTCCTGTAGAAAATACTAAGAATAAATTTGAAAAAGTTGAATATTGTCCAGGGGGCCCTGCGGCAAATATGGCTTATCTTTTTGGTAAATATGGAGTAGATACATATATTGGTTCTGCAACGGGAGATGATTCCTATGCCACAATTGTAAAAAAAGAACTTGAAAGAGTTGGTGTTCATACAGAGTATATGGAGACTGTTTTCGAAAAGAAGACATCCTCAGCATTTATTCTTATTGGCCAAAAAAATAACTCAAGAACTGTTTATGATGTAACAACAGAGCCTTTATTCTTAAAGAAAACGGAATTTCAAATATCTCCTGATTTAATTGAATCAGATGGATATGATTATGGTGCTACTTTAGCAGCTTTTAATAGATTCCCTGATGCTTTAACAATTTTAGATGCAGGAATGTATAATAAAGAAATAATGGAACTTTGTAAATATACTAAATATATCGTAGCTTCTAAAGAATTTGCCGAAACAGTAAGTGGAACGAGAGTAAGCTATGAAAATCCTCAAAGTTTAGTTACAATATATTCTCAACTTGTTAATAAGTTCCCTGGTAAAACTATCATCGTAACCTTAGAAGATAAAGGTGCTATGTATATGGATAATAATCAAATTAAAGTTATGCCAGGATTAAATCTTAAAGTTGTAGATTCTTCTGGGGCAGGAGATATATTCCATGCAGCATTAGGTTATGCTTTATTACAAGGTTATGATATGGAAAGAGCCATAACTTTTGCTAACATAGCAGGAGGCCTTACAGTAACCAAGATTGGTACAATTGGAGCTTGTCCTGAACTTAGTGATGTTATGCAATACTTTGTTCAAAAATATGGTACAAGTGATGTTAATCCTGGTGAAGCTAGCCAAAATCCTGAAGCGACTCCTACTGAAGGAGCAAATCAAACCGCAGCAATTAGCGGAGGTGTTCCTCAAGGGGCCGGTCAAGCGGTACCTACAGATCAAACTCAAGCAGGAAGCGTTAATCCACCGGTTACTCCAATAAACCCTCAATCTGCACCAACTCAAGCTCCAGTTGATAATCAAAATGGTTCAATAAATCCGCCTTTGTCATGATAGTAACTAGTAAAACGCCTATATTAGATTTGCATAATGAAATAAGCAGTATGGTTGAAGTAATCGTAGATAGATTTATTAAAGATAATTATTTGTTAAAAAATGATGTAGTAATTATAGTTCATGGTAAAAGTGGGCATATCGTTAGAGATGAAACACATCGGGTTTTAAAAAATAATAAATATGTTAAAAGTTTTAAATTAGACAATTGGAATTTAGGTCAAACAATTGTGGAAATTAATCTTGATAAGGACTGATTATATCAGTTCTTTTTCATAAGTTCTTTTTCATAATTTGACAATTTATGATATTAGTGTTAAAATAATGGGCATTCATTAAGGGGGATAAATAAATGGCTCGTGATTATATTAAAGATTTTAAAAATCATTGTTTAACTTGTGAAAAATATGACATTTATTCGCGTGGAGATTCTACACAAAGAGGATATAGATGTAAAAGACACATGCGTCCTATGGCTATGGATGAACAATGTTCAAGTTATTCTTTAGATAAAATAAGAAGTAATTCTACAATTGAGGAAGCTGTAAATTGGCGTGTTAGAAAAGGCTATAGTCCATCGCCTGATAGAAGTCACTGGTATGTAACTACTGCTATATGTCATATCTTAGGATATTCTGATGATTGTGAATATATGAAAGCTTTTGATGAGGTTCAATCAACATATATGCGTGATACTGATGAAGGTAAAGATGATTTATTAAAATATGAAATATTTGGACCTGAGGTAGCTTGGAGACTTGAGGAAGATTACTGTAGTGAAGAAAACCATAGACTTGTTGAAAGACTTTGTAGAGAAATTCTTGAACCAGATTATCTAGTATTAATACTTGGTCTTATAAAAGCGGGTAATATGGAATGTGCTGTTCTTGCTTATAAACAAATGGTAGATATGCTTGCTCAAAGATATAATGTATATATGCCAGATTTACAATTTGATGCAGAAGATCGTGAAATGTTTGACAGTGGAGACACACGAAAACGTATATGTTTTGACTGCCAAGAATGTCCATCACGTGCATAAAAATGGGCTACTATAAATATCTATAAAATGTCCAAAATTGACAAATATTAACATTTATGGTATAATTTAATTACATGGTGAGATAATATGAATAGACACAAATTTGACGAAAACAACAAATTATGCTATAATATGAGTAATTAAGGGGGTAAATAATTATGAAAGGTTATGTATTAGATTACGTTAATGAAAACGAATTTAAAAAGTTAGAAAGAGCTTTAAAAAAGTACAATATGATAGCATTCAAAAAATTGAATTTTGAATATTATCCTATGATAAGAAGCGGTAAATTCGTTGGTGAAGTGATTGCTCAAAATAAGAAAAATAAAACTACTTCTTATGAATTAAAGTTACCTAGTGATAAGCTATTTACTCAAATTCATGGTGAAGTAAAATTAAGATATACTGTACACGAAAAAGAAGAAGTAGTTATGCTTGAAACTTTAACTCCAGAAGATATCTTATTAGAGGGTCATAGATCTGAATTAACTACATATAAAGGAATAATGATATCTAAGGAAAATGCTTCTAAAGATATGTTTAAAATCGATTTATTAAATATGATGCAAGGAAAATAGGTTAAGGCCTATTTTTTTATTTATAATTTTTTCATAACATCCATTGTTCTTAAATGATAATCATTTTTATCATAGAATTTTATGGCATTTGTATTATAGCCAAAAACACTTAGAATGACAGCTTTACAACCAATACTTTTAAAATATTCTTCCATTTTATTAAGAAGAGCTTTACCTACGTGGTTGCCACGATATTCTTTTTTTACGACTAGTTCGGATACTCTTCCTCTTTTCGGAGCTTTAAATTGATAATTATCCGTATCTAAATTATTAATAAGTCCAATAATAACGCCAATTATTTCATTATTATCTTCTGCTAAAAAGATTTTTCCTTGATATCTATTATAATCACTCATTGTTTTGGCAAAATATTTCTCTTTAAAATCAATACCAACAATGTTATAACCATCTTCATCAATACTTGAAATATGTTCTTGGAGCTCTAACAATAAGTTTTTTATATCTTCATCATATTTTTTATCATATTCAATTATTTCCATAACATTTCCTTACATAAAAATTCTGCATTTTAATCATTTAGTAGTATTTTTTCAATATCTTTCCATGCATTTTTCCAAGAAGAACCTGCTCGTATAATGCCTTTTGCTTTAAGTGTTTCATCGCTAATTTCTTTATTATGATAAGATGCAAATAAAATCTTTAATGAACTTTCTCCTTGAAGGTTTTCCATTCTATCATCAATTTGAATATCAGCTTTTACTAGATTCTTAGAACTTGTGAATATAAACTTAAACGGATCTAAAAAGGGTAGTTCTTTAATTAAGTAATTATATTTATCGGCATATAAGTGACCTGATTTTTCTACACAAAAGGGATTAATGACTGATGAATAAAGATATATTTCATATTTTTCGTTTAGCTTTTTTAAGACATCATATGCATCAGGCAGTAAAGTGGCATAATCAAAAGTATTATATTTAAGATAAAAATTATCATAGAAATCTTTTATTTTAGCCTCATCACCAATAACATCGTCTATATAGTATTGCGTAAAGTCATCTGTCTCGTAATTAGTATGTAGATACATATTAATAACAGTTCTAAATCCTGGATCACATATAACTTCATCAACATCAATTAATAACTTTTTCATATCTACCTCATCATAAAAAGTGTACCATAGCTAGGAAGATAATACCACATTTTGTCAACAAAAAATCCCTTATTATAAGGGATTTGTTTTTTAGATGGTGCAGGTAAAGGGACTTGAACCCCCACGGATTAATCCATTAGATCCTAAGTCTAACGCGTCTGCCAATTCCGCCATACCTGCATTTTTATGGTGGACCTCATAGGACTCGAACCTATGACCATTCGGTTATGAGCCGAGTGCTCTAACCAACTGAGCTAGAGGTCCAATACCAGATAAGTATATCATAAGAATTTTGGGTTGTAAAGTTATAAAATGATATATTTATTCGTTAAGTTCTGGATATTTTTGTAGATAAAAATTACAAAGAGCACTATATATAGCGTTAGTATAAGCAACTTGACCAGCACCTGTTAAATGAAGACCATCACCACCAAAATATTCTGGGTGACCTGCAGATATTGCTTCCCAATCTATTATATGCAAATTAGGTATTTGTTCTCCTAAGTTCCTTAAACTAGTATTAATATTAACTTGATAATCATTAGTAACCGTAAGCCAGAAAACTTCACGACCATCTACCATATCAATAACAGCTTTCTTGTAGTCATCATTATAATAACTATTAGCTCCAAGATTAATGATAATTGGATCACCTAAAGCACCAGAAGCTTTTAAACTATTAATGATATCGTAGGCATGAATAATTTGCCTTGATACTTTTCCGTCAAAATAGCCATTAGGGAATGTAGCATATAAGGAGTTTACAGCGCCAAGCATAACAGAATCGCCAATGCCTACAACATGAAGACCTTGAACATAAGTTGCAATGCTAGTTCCTTCTTCAGGTACTACAGGGGCTGGAGCTGGTGGAATTGGGGGTAGGACAGTATTAGGCGTTTCCTCTGGCTCTGAATCAGGGGTAGGCTCAGGTTCAGGCTCTGGCTCTGGTTCTACAGGAGTATCATCATTGCTAATATTTTCTGTACTTTTTTGGATAATTTTAGCAACGTTATCAACGAAAGATAATTTTTGCGCTTTATCTTTATCAGGTAGATTTATTAAAACTAAAACAGCAATCAAACAAATTATAATAACCATAAAAGCTATTACAACATATTTAATAACACTCTTTTTTAGTTTATAACGTGTTTGCATATTACTACCTTTCTTACCTTTAACATTATATCATATTACTAGTCAAACGAACTAAAAATTGGTATACTAATTTAGTGTTATTAAAATAGAGGTATTTATGAATGAAGATATAGTTAAAAGTATTGCAGAAGAACTTAGCATTAAAAATAATCAAGTTACAGCTGTCCTTAATTTATTAAACGAAGGTAATACAATTCCTTTTATCGCTAGATATCGTAAGGAAGCCACTGGAGCTTTAGATGAAACGCAAATATTTAGAATTAATGAAGTATATGAATATGAAGTTAATTTACTTAAAAGAAAAGAAGACGTTATAAGATTAATTGATGAAAAAGGGCTTCTTACAGATGAAATCAAAAATAATATTATGGCTTGTAAGAAACTTGTTGAAGTAGAAGATATTTATAGACCATATAAAGAAAAGAAGAAAACTAAGGCTACTGAAGCTATAGCAGCTGGTCTTGAGGGTCTTGCTAAGATGATTATGGCTTTTCCTTTAACAGGGTCACTTGATGGTATGGCATCTAAATTCGTAGGCGAGAAAGTTAAAGATACTGCTTATGCCCTTGAGGGAGCAGGTTATATTATTGCCGAGTATATTAGTGATAATGCTTATTATCGTAAGCTTATCAGAAACTATCTTTATAAAAATGGTAGTATAGTTTGTAAAAAGAAAAAAGATGCGGTAGATGAAAAGAAAACCTATGAGATGTATTATGACTATACTGAAAAAGTAAAAGAAATAAAACCTCATAGAGTACTAGCTATTAATAGAGCCGAAAATGAAAAAGTAATAAATGTATCAATAGATGTTAATGATAAGGAAATTTTAGATATCTTAAAAGAAAAAGTTATTAAGAATAAAGATAGTTTTGTTTGCTCCTTTGTAGAAAATGCTATCGAAGATAGTTATAAAAGACTTATTTTCCCAAGCGTTGAAAGAGAGATTAGAGCAGATTTAACCGAAAAAGCTGATGAAGTAGCTATTGATAACTTTGGTAAAAACCTAGAAAACTTACTTTTGACTCCACCGATGAAAGATAAAACGGTTTTAGGATTTGACCCAGCATTTAGAACAGGTTGTAAGCTTGCAGTTGTAAGTCCCGTAGGCAAACTTTTACATATTGATGTTATTTATCCTCATGAACCAGTAAATAAATATGAAGAAGCTGCTGCTAAAGTAATAGATATTATCAATAAATATAAAGTTGATATTGTCGCTATTGGTAATGGCACGGCTTCAAGAGAAAGTGAAAAGTTTATTGCGGATGTTTTAAAAAGACTAGATCATAAAGTATCATATATTATTGTAAGTGAAGCTGGGGCCAGTGTATATAGTGCTTCAAAACTAGCTATTGAAGAATTCCCTGATTTACATGTTGAACAAAGAAGTGCGGTATCTATTGGTCGAAGACTACAAGATCCACTTTCTGAACTTGTTAAGATTACACCTGAAAGTATAGGTGTTGGTTTATATCAACATGATGTAAGTGGTAAAGAACTTTCTAAAACCCTAGATTTCGTAGTTAGTAAATCGGTTAATAGTGTAGGTGTAAATGTTAATACAGCATCATTTTCTTTACTTAAATATATATCTGGTATAACGAAGAAAAATATTGACAAGATTATTGCTTATCGAGAAGAAAAGGGCAGAATTAACTCAAGAGATGAAATGAAGAAAGCTAAGCTTTTAACGGACAAGGCATTTGAGCAAGCTATAGGCTTTATGCGGGTTCTTGATGGATCTAATCCTTTAGATAGAACTGATATTCACCCTGAAAGTTATGGCGTTGCGGAAAAACTATTAGAAAAAATAGGTATGAGCACTAAAGATATTGGTACTAAAGAGTTACTTGAAAAGTTAGAAAAACTAGATGTTAATACTGTGGCTAAAGAATTAGGCAGTGACGTTTATACTACTGAGGACATTATTAAATCTTTACAAAAGCCTAATCGTGACCCAAGAGATAATATGCAAAAACCAATACTCAAAAGTGATGTTTTAGATATTAAAGATTTAAAGCTTAATATGAAATTACAAGGCACCGTAAGAAATGTTGTAGACTTTGGAGCCTTTGTAGATATAGGCCTTCATAATGATGGGTTAGTGCACATTTCTAAGATGACAGATAAATATATTAAACATCCAAGTGATGTAGTAAGCGTTGGTGATATAGTGGATGTATATGTTATAGATATTAATCTTGAAAAAGAAAAAGTGGGATTATCGCTCATGAATCCCATAAAAGAGTAATAATAAACTTCACGTAAATTGACAGAGAAGAACGAGATTTTTACGAGAAAATCTTGTTTTTTTTTTTTTTTTTTTTTAAAAAAAGGGGAAAATCAAGGGTAGAAAAGTGACTAATCCTTGTCAATTTACACGGAGGCTATATGAAGAACATAATTAAGTTTATTATATTAATAACTCTTTTAATAATATCTACATCATGTAAGAGTACATCTAATAAAGAACTAAATTATGATAACTTTGATTTAGCTATTATGGTAGAAGGACAAGATGGACAATATACAGAGTGGAAAAGTGAAGATTGGCCAGATAAGGAAGATTATACTCTAAATACAGCGTTAAGTACATGCGATGATGGTAGTAGCATAGAATGGGATGACGAAAAAGGAGCAATATATCTAACATCTAATAATTGGGATAAGTGTACTGCTAAGTTTGATAAGATAATTAAAATACAATATATAGAAGATTTAGTGGAACTTTCAAATAGAGTTAATGGTGGAGATTCCCTAAAAGGAAAAACTATAAAACTAATGAGAGATTTAGATTTTAAAAAAGCTGATGATTATAAAAATTCAACTAATAAATCTTATGGAGATTTCAACAAAGATGATAAAGTTGACACAACAATATTCGATGAATTAACAAAAACTGAAGGAGCAGGATTTGCCCCCATTGGAACGGAAACGAACAATTTTGAAGGAAACTTTGATGGTAACAATCATAAATTAAGTAATCTTTATGTTAATAATGCTAAAAATATTGAAAAATCAAGACTGGGGTTATTCGGTGTAATAAAAGATTCTGAAGTGTTTGATTTAACTGTATCAGGAACGATAAATAATGGAACATCTGCATCAAATGCTGGCTTAATAAGTGATACTTCAGGTATAGTAAGAATTACTAATGTAACAAATGAAACAAATATAACAAGTAATAGATCAAACTGGACAGTTGGTGGCGTTATTGGAACTCTTAATTCTGATGGAGATATTGTAATAGAAAATTGTAAAAATAGAGGTGTAATATCCGGCGGTGCCCATACAGGTGGAATAATGGGAGGAGCAGCTGCCAATTCAAAAGTAATGATAAAAAATACTGTCAATTATGGTGAAGTAAAAATAACTGATGGAGTAGAAATCGGTGGTGTGTTAGGCATAGGAGATACTGATACAAATGTAATTATAGATAGTTGCCAAAATCATGGTGAGGTAAAGGTTACTAAATCATCCACCGCAACTAGCGAAACCAATGCTGGTGGATTAACTGGCTTAAGTAAGGGATCCTTTGCTGTCAAAGATAGTTTTAATTATGCTACAATTACCTTAAATGTTCCTAAAAGTGCTAATGTAGGAGGAATTATAGGTAAAAATTTGGAATATTCAATTATAGAAAACGCAGGAAATGAAGGAAATATTAATGTTATGACAGTTAATGAAGTGCAATTCTCTGCAGGCGGAGTAATTGGTACTATTGGGAAAAAAACTGATGTTTTCAAAACTTATAATAAGGGCAATATCAATAATTTGAAAGAGGAATATTTAAATAAATCTAATGCTGTAATATATATTAGTGGAATTATTGCAAATAATTCTAGTGATACAGATTCTATTATTTTAGAAGAGTGCTATAATACAGGAAATTTATCTGGTGGAAATAGAATAGGAGGTCTTTTAGGGACAGGAACGGCCGGGAAAATTATTATAAATAAATCTTATAATACAGGCAATATAACTAATGGTCCCGATACGGGCTTGTATAATTCCAATTTATCTGGATTAGTTTCTGCTTTTGGAGGTGATAAGAAAATAATAATATTAAATTCTTATAATATTGGAGACATTTATAATTCAAGGGAGTTAGATGCTGTAGCAGGGCTAATTACAACAAATTTTTATCCAAATGTTTCAATAATTAATAGTTATAATTTAGGAAATAATACTAACTCTATAGGAAGAGGAAACACTGGTATTCTTATTAATTGGGGCAATAATTCTGAAGCCACAAGAAAATATGAAAAATATTTTTATATTAATAATGTATATAATGCAAACGAATTAACTAAGTTTACCCATAGTATTATTAATTGGATTGGAGAGTATAAATATCAAATTAGAAATACCTTTTTTTATAATAATAGTTCATCTTCACAGGATATATTAGATAGTAATATAATTTCAAAAGAATTGGAAGAAATAAAATCTCAATCATTTGTCGATACATTAAATAAAAATATCGAAAGCATAAATATTGAGAAATTAGATAAAGATTTAGAGGGATATATGTTAAGCAAATGGATGCTTGGTTCTGATGGTTATCCAACCCTTGAAGGAGTGGGTAATTAATTTATAAATAACACTTCACGTAAATTGACAAAAAAGAGCAGGATTTTATGCGCAAA
>CANPXU010000016.1 GCA_947586825.1 uncultured Bacilli bacterium
GAGATATAGAAATAGAATGGAACATTGAATTTTAAGAAATAATGATATTTTTGGACTTTTCCTATTCCTGCACACGGAAATAAAGATCCTGGGACTGTAGTTGGTGATATTTATGAAAAAGATATTAATTTAAAGATAAGTTTAAAACTTAAAGAAGAGTTAGAAAAACAAGGGGCTAAAGTTATTTTAACAAGAGAGGGCGATTATGATCTAGCGTATCCCAATGCCTCTTATCGCAAGAAAAGTGATTTTGATAATCGTATTAAGCTAATAAATAACTCACATGGCGATTTATATTTATCTATTCATTTAAATTATCTAGCAAATAGCAAATACTATGGACTCCAGGTGTTTTATGACAAAGACAATAAAACTTTAGCAGAAACCATTCAACAAACTCTCAACAAAGATTTAAATACAGGTAGAGAAGTTAAAAAAATACCAAGTTCTACTTATATGTATGATAAGTTAAAAGTGCCAGGAGTACTCATAGAATGTGGCTTTTTGTCTAATCCTAATGAAAGGGATTTACTTAAAACTGATAACTATCAAGATAAGATAGCTAAATCAATAACCAAAGCTTTAAAGAAATATTTCACTTAATTTTCACAGAAATTACCAAAAATGTACAAATAATAATATTATATTAAAAATGATTTGTGATATAATGGTTATGCAAAATAAGGTGGCTATTGTGAAAGATAAAACATTTAAATCATTAGATGAACAAATCGCTATTTTACGAACAAAAGGATTAACTATCAACGATGAAGAACTTACTAAAGATATCCTTTTACGTGAAAACTATTTCTTTTTAACAGGATATAGATTTTTGTTTATGCGTTCTTTAAATGATAGACGCTTTATCGAAGGCACTAAATTTGAAGAACTATATGCTATGTTTGTTTTTGATCGGCAACTAAGAAACATTTTATTTAAAAATATCTTAGTTGTTGAAAATAACCTTAAAAGCATTATGTCTTATGTATTAAGTAAGAATCATGGCTTTAAAGAGAAAAACTACTTAAATCCTAATAATTTTGTTCATGACTCCTCAAAAAATAAACAAATTAACGATTTAATTCATAAAATGAAAAGACAAATAAGCATAAACGGTAAACAACATAGTGCAACAAGCCACTACCTTACTAATTATGGCTATATCCCTTTATGGGTTGTAGTTAAAGTTTTATCTTTCGGCATTGTTGGAGAACTGTATACCATTCTCCAAAAAGAAGACCAAAAAGAAGTAGCCGAGGTCTTTAAAGTAGAGATTGATTCTTTAGAAGAATATTTACCTATTCTGGCAAATTATCGTAATTTATGTGCACATGAAGATATTTGCTATCTAAATCGTTCTCAAGCTGTAATCGGCAATACTCTTTACCATAACTTATTAAACATTCCTAAAATGGATGGCGAATACATATATGGTAAGGATGACTTGTTTGCACTAATAATTATCTTAAAGAGAGTCTTAAAAAGAGATGATTTTTCAATGATGTTAAATGAACTTAGTTATGAGCTTGATATTTTGGAGGGCAAATTAACTACTATACCAATTGAAAAAATCTTAGATCAAATGGGATTCCCTGTTAACTATCGAGATATAGGAAGGATGATATAATGGAAAAAGAAATGGAAGAAACTGTTTCTGAAGTAAAAAAAGATAAAAAGAAGAAAAGTAGTAGTAAAACTCCTCTTATTATAGTTGCTATGATATGTGTATTCTTTGCTGGCTGTGCAGGAATGTTTGGCATAATATATGCTTGCCCATCTTTGTTTACTAGTGAGCTTACAAGAATTGAAAAGAATGTAACTGTAACTGATACAGGACTTGCTGAATCTGTTGATAAAGTATATAATTCAGTAGTTGTTGTATCTGTATATCGTAAAAATACTTTATATGGTTCAGGTACAGGCTTTGTTTATAGTAAGGATGATGATAATGCATATATTCTTACTAATAACCATGTTGTCGAAGAATCTGATAAAGTAATGGTAAGTTTTACGGATGGTAAAGTAATAGAAGCTGATCTTGTTGGAACTAATGAGCTTGCTGATATTGCTGTACTATCTGTAGATGCTGATGATGCCTTAGCAGTTGCCGAAATTGGCAGTAGTGAAGATCTAAAAGTTGGTGATACTTCCTTTGCGGTTGGTGCTCCATTAGATAGTGTTTATTCTTGGACTGTTACAAGAGGCATTATTTCTGGTAAGGATCGTATGGTTCAAGTAGCTGCTTCAAGTGGAGACTATATTATGAAGGTTATTCAAACTGATGCGGCAATTAATAATGGTAATAGTGGTGGACCACTTTGCAATGCTAATGGTGAAGTAGTTGGCATTAACTCTTTAAAACTAGTTGATGAATCAGTTGAAGGTATGGGTTTTGCAATTCCTATTGAAAGAGCTATAAAATATGCTGATATGATTAGAAGAGGCGAAGTAATCGAGCAACCTTATCTAGGAGTATCAATGCTTAACGTTGTTGATGTTTTATATTCTTATTCAAGTAGATATGCATCAATATATCGTGATTTAACAAGTCATAATATAACAGAGGGTGTCGTAGTATATAGTGTAGAAAAAGATTCATCTGCTGCTAAAGCTGGACTTGAGCCTGGTGATATTATTACTAAAATAAATGATGATAACATAATTAATGTAGCTTATTTAAGATACTACTTATATAACTATAATGTTGGCGATAAGATAACAATTACTTACCTTAGAGGCGGTAGTGAAAAAACCGTAACTATAACTCTAGAGGGATCAAATAAAACCTATTAGAAGTGAGTAATTCACTTCTTTTTCGTTGACTTTTACTTACATCAAATTTAAAATAATAAGACAAGGAGATAGAAATGAATAATATAAAATTAAGAAGATTTACGGCTTACTGTTTTGACCTGTTATTAATTACATTAATATCGGCCGGATTATTTCAAATTAAATTCTTACATCCAAAAGCTGAAGAATATGATAAGGCTTATACAGAATATACGGAATATATGGATAAAGTAAACGCGGCAGCTAGTGATGCAAAGAAAGAAGCTACTTTAATAACCTATTTAAGTGCCGATCTTGAAGAAGATGAAGTTGATGCTTTAGAAAAAGATTTAAATAAAATAGATAATGTCTCAGATGTTAAACTTGTTTCTTTAGAAGATATTAAAGAAGATGAAAAAGATAAATTATTACTAAACGTTAAAGCTTATCTTGAAGAAAATGAATTAACAAATGCTTTTATTGTAACGATTGATGATGATAAAAAGATAAATGATGTAATTAAGAAGATTAATAAAATTGATAATGTTAACGATGCTACTGAATATAAAGATGAAGATGCTGAAGAAATTAAGGCTATATCAGAAATGAGCAAAGAGGAAAAAAAGGCTCATTTAACTAAAGCAGGTAATCTTCTTCGTGATGTTGATTACAATGGTATAAGTTATAATTTATGTTGGATTGTAGTGGTAATATTATACTTTACTTTATTCCCATATTTTAATAAAGGAATGACAATAGGTAAGAGAATAGTTAAACTACAAATGGTTAGAACTGATGACAAAAATAAGAAAGTAGCTTTATGGCAATATTTTGTTAAAGCTGTTTCTTGTCCTTTATTCCAAACTCTTTCTTTATCAAATTGTTTTACCTATATTGTTTTAATAATTACGCCTTTATTATTTAAAGGCAGTACGTTTGCTTATATAACAACGTTTGTAAATTTATCTATATCTTTTGTTTGCTATGCTGACTTCTTTATGATGGCATGCAGACAAGATAATCAAGGTATTAGCGATAAACTAGCAAAAGTGGAGATGATAGATTATGTTAGAGATCAAAAAAATAACTAAAACTTATGAAACAGAAAGTTTTAAACAAAGAGCTTTAGATAGTGTTTCTATTAATTTTAGAAAAAATGAATTTGCTGCTATTCTTGGACCTTCTGGTTCAGGTAAAACAACCCTTCTTAATATAATCGGAGGACTTGACCGTTATGATTATGGTGATTTAATTATAAATGGAATTAGTACTAAAAAATATAAAGATCGTGATTGGGATACATATCGTAATCATCGTGTAGGTTTTGTATTTCAAAGCTATAATTTAATTGGTCACCAAAATGTCCTTGCTAATGTAGAACTTGCTTTAACTCTTTCAGGAATTGGCAAGAAAGAAAGAACACGTAGAGCTAAAGAGGCTTTAGAAAAAGTGGGCTTAAAGCAACATATGAAAAAAAGACCTAACCAATTATCTGGTGGGCAAATGCAAAGAGTTGCTATCGCTAGAGCGTTAGTTAATGACCCTGAAATATTACTTGCTGATGAACCTACGGGGGCTTTAGATACTGAAACTAGTAAACAAGTAATGGATATCTTAAAAGAAGTTGCTAAAGAAAGACTTGTTATAATGGTAACTCATAATCCTGATCTTGCAGAAGAATATGCTACTCGTATAATTAAGTTAAAAGATGGTAAAATCGAAGGAGATTCTGATCCTTACGATGGTAAAGATGAGGAAACTAAGGAAGAAGAAATAGTAAGTAAGAGAAAAACAAAAAAGACTACTATGAAGTTTAGAACTGCTTTAGGTTTATCTATTAATAACTTACTTACTAAAAAGGGTAGAACAATCCTAACATCTTTTGCTGGAGCTATAGGTATTATTGGTATTGCCTTAATTCTAAGTATTTCAACTGGCGTTCAAGAGTACATTGATTCAATCGAGGAAGATACTTTATCAAGTTACCCAATTACGATTGAAGCTCAAAGAATAGATGCCAGTAACTTGATGGAAGCTATGAATGAAGATCAATATAAAAATACTAAGAAAAATAACATAGCTACCAAAGATATTATGGGCAACATGATTACGATAATGTCCTCTAAGATTGAAACTAATGATTTAAAAACTTTTAAAGAATATATAGACTCTGATAAAAGTAAGCTTAAAGACTATACTAACGTTATAAGATACTCTTATAATCTTCAACTTCAAATATATAGTAGTGATACCTCAAAAGTTGATAAGCTAAATCCTTCAAATTTATTTGATTCATTTGGCTACGGAATGGAAGCCTATTCTTCATTAGCAACACCTGTTTTCTCTGAAATGCTTGATAATAAAGAGCTAATTGAATCTCAATATGAAGTTGTGGCTGGCCATATGCCTGAAAACTATGATGAAGTAATTCTAGTAGTTGACCAAGACAATATGATAAGTGACTATACAGCCTATACTTTAGGTTTAAAAGATAAAAAAGAACTTGAAGAAGTAGTAAGCAAGATGGTATCTGGTGAAAAGATTGAATTTGAACAAGATAATTATTCTTTTGATGAAATCCTTGATACTAAATTTAAAGTTCTATTAAATAGTGATTATTATCAAAAAAGTGGTAATATCTTCAAAGATATGTCTAGTAGTGAATCTTATTTAAAGAATAAACTGCAAAATGCTTTAGAAATTAAAATCGTAGGCATTGTAAAAGTTAATGAAGACTCTGTATTAAGTTCTAATAATAGTTTTGGTAACATTTTATATACTAAAGAATTAACTGAATATGTAATTAATAAAGTAAATGAATCTGAAGTTGTTAAAGCTCAAAGAGCTAATCCTGAAGTTAATGTCTTTACTGGTTCAAAATTTGGTAGTTTAAATACTAATTTAACTAACGAACAAAAACAATATCTTGCTACCCTTTCTGATGAAGAAAGAGAAGAGTTTATGAGAACTTTATCATCTACTAGCTATGAAACTAATCTTATGACTTTAGGAGCTGTTGATATAGATAGCCCAAGTATTATCTACATTTATCCAAAAGACTTTGCTAGTAAAGATAAAATTAAAGAAATAATTGATGACTATAATGAAGAGAAGAAAGATAAAGGCTTAGATGAACAAGTAATTAGTTATACAGACTTTGTAGGCCTTCTTATGAGTAGTGTAACTACTATCGTTGATATCATAAGTTATGTATTAATTGCGTTTGTATCAGTATCACTTATCGTATCATCTATTATGATAGGTATAATTACTTACATATCTGTTCTTGAAAGAACAAAAGAAATTGGTATCTTACGTAGTATAGGAGCCTCTAAAAAAGATATTTCCAGAGTATTTAATGCTGAAACATTCATCGTTGGTTCTCTATCTGGTGTTATAGGTGTGCTTGCAACTTTAATACTAAATATTCCTATTAATATAATTATTGATCATTTAGCCGGAATAAATACTATAGCTCAACTTCCTATTGTTGGGGCAATCATTTTGGTAGCTATTAGTATGATACTTACTATGATTGCGGGTTTAATTCCTGCGCGTATGGCAAGTAAAAAAGACCCTGTTGTAGCTTTAAGAACTGAGTAGTAATACTCGGTTTTTAATTGATAATTTTCCTATATTAAGATAAAATAATTCTAGGTGATGATGTATGTCAGTATATTCATACGTAAGAAAGTTTAAAGCTAATTATCCATCTACTGTAGCATGGCGCTTAAAAAAGCATTGTGCCGTTATAGATTCTTATTTAAATCCAGATGAGAAAATATTATATGCTTTTTGCGGCCAAAAAAATAATGATTGGTGGGACCTTTTTACTACCTGTGTTGTTGTTTTAACAAATAAAAGAATTTTAATCGGTCAAAAACGAGTTGTATGGGGTAGTTTTTATAATCAAATTACACCTGATTTATATAATGACATGCAAGTATATCAAGGATTACACTGGGGCAAAATAACAATTGATACTGTTAAAGAAAAGGTATATATTTCTAATTTGGCTAAAGATGCCCTAGATGAAATTGAAACACATATTTCAGAATATATGATTAATGCCAAAAAGGAATATAAAAAATCGTAATGAAAAAAGTAGTAATATTTATAGTTATTTTACTATTAATCTTTGGAGCTTTTGCTATTTTCCAATATATACCCAAGGATTATAATTATGAATACAAAATAGATAAATTTAATATTGTCGAAAAATATGATAAAAAAAATAAAGTATACACCTTTAATATTAAAAACAAAGATGTAAGTTTTGATTATGCCACCGAGGGTAAATACCATCCAGGAAGAGGTTTAATTACTAAACTTAAATTAAAAGATAATTGTCTTGATGTGACTTTAGATAAACTTGATAATTTCACGGTATGCCAAAACGAAGATGGATACTATACTAAATATTATGATACTAAAGATGAGAGCAAAAAGAGTTCTACCTATGAAAAAATAGATATATATAATTTAAATAACCATAGTTATCTAATATGGAACTATAATTATTTTATAGGAATAAATGAAGATAAAAAAGAAAAAATTACTTTATTTGATGAAGACTTTATCAAATTAAATGTTATTACTAAGTATCAAGATAAACTAATTGTTGCTGATTATAATGAAGATAATATTTTTAAGAAATTTTATGTAATAGATTCCTTTAAAATGAAGACAGATACTATTAAATTAGATGTACCTATTTATTTAAATAGTTATTTTTTAGGAGAATATAAAGATTATTTATATCTTTTTGATATTCAAGCTAAACAAGAATATAAAATAGATTTAGAGGAAGGTTTAGTTTATCGTAATAAACCTGAAGTATTAGTAAATGGCCAAATGGAAGATTCTAGTGTTATAAAACTATCCAAAAATGAACTAACATTTACCTATAAAGAATCATTTAATTATATTTTAAAAGACAATAAACTATATTATGAAACTCCTGTTGGAGAAATACTTGTTACTAATATGGATGTTGATAAATTAGTGTATCAAGATGATAAAGAAGCCTATTTCTTAGTTTTGGATACTCTTTACTATGTTCATCTTGATAAAGGAATAAAAAAATTATTATCTTATAGTGAATGGCAATTTAATAATAGTAATATCTATATTTTTTAATGGCATTTTTTAACTAGTTTCATATCCTATATTAGGAAGTGAAAATATGTTTGAAAAATACCGCGTTAAGGCTAATGATAATCTTGAAGATATAGCTAAAAAGTTTAGAACTAACAAGTCTTACATTGAAGATTTAAATAATTTAACTTATGATGAAAGCTTAAGAGAAGGCATGGATATTATAGTTCCTAAAGCTAGAGAAAAATACTTCGATACTTATACCATTAATAAAGGAGATAGTCTTTATGCCATCAGCAAAAAATATAACATTAATCCAACATTACTTGCAGCTTTAAATGGCTTAGATAGCAATGATTATATTTATCCAAATCAAGTATTACTCTTACCAGTAGGAAGCTATAGTTACTATATTACTAAAGATGGAGATACTCTTGATATTGTAAGTGACATGTTTAACAAAAATAAAGATGAAATAATAAGAGAAAATGGTACGATTTATTTATTACCAGGTCAAGTATTAGTTAGCAAACGTAAGTAAATATGGTCTATGCACCATTTTCTTTTTGTGTTAGAATAATAATAGGGTGGATATAAAGTGATACTGAAAAAACCTTATGCTTTTTTGATAAAACACTTTAAAGTAATTCATTTAGCAATTACTATTTTATTATGTTTAGTTATATATAATGGTTATAGTATCTATAATTTCTTTAATGCCTATGTTCAAAGTAATTACACAACGTCAGTTACCATAGGTCTTGCTTCTGAATATTTACCTTTTACTTTATATCTGGAAATCCTTTTAATACTGGCATTAGTAATAACAATTATAGTCTTATTAGTTAATAAGAAAAAGCCTAACCTAATATATATTCTTATGGCTATTTACTATGTCTTTTATACTGTTTTCCTAGTTTATCTTTCAACAGTATTCAAAGGCTTTGAATATGCCCTTTTGGAATCAACTCCTGCGAGAACCTTGCGAGACATATCTCTTATGGTTCTTGCTGTTCAAGTAGTCTTTATTATTTATATGGGGCTTAGAGCATTTGGCCTTAATATCAAACATTTTAACTTTAATAAAGATTTAAGAGAAATGCAGCTTAGCAGTGGTGATGCTGATGAAGTAGAAATAAACATTAACTTTGAAACCTATAAAGCAAAGAGAAATGTTAGAAGACTATTTAGAGAAATGATCTACTATGTTAAAGAAAATAAACTAATAGTAGGTATCATAACTGTTGTTTTAGTAGGAGTAGGTCTATACTTTATTTATTCTACAAGCTCTACCAATTTCGATAATAATTATAAAGTTGGCTCAACTTTTAGATATCAAAATCTTGATATTAATATTAAAGATTGTATTATTAGTAACTTAAATTATAAAGGTTCTGTTATTAAAAAAGATAGTTATTTTTTGGTTTTAAAACTAAATATTCAAAATAACTATGGGGAGTCTATAGCTTTAGATTACAACAATTTTAAACTTAATATTGGTGGTGTAACTTTAGTACCTAATAATAACTATGTAACTAACTTTTTAGATTATAACTCAACGGTTGTACCTAATATGTATACACCTCATATCAATAAAGACGTTATTATTATCTATGAGATTGGCGCAAAGCTAATTCGTAAAAAAATGAAATTACAATTATATAATGGTTCTACATACCAAAATGGTGAATATTATGATAAAAATATTTATATTTCCATTAGTCCTAAAATAATTGATGACGTTAAAATCATAGGTAATTATGACATTGATGACACTATTAAATTTGATAACACTTTTTTAGGTAACTCAACATATAATCCAACATCTATAAACTTATCAAAAAACCAATTATTTACTTATAAAGTGTGTGATGATGAAGGCAAATGTCAAGAGTATAAAGATATGATTACAGCTTCGATGAATTCTGGTAGAAGTGGTAATTACATACTTTTAATAAATGGTGAATTAAAATTAGATGAAAATGTAGAGTATACTAAGAGCTATGGAAGTTATAGTGCTTTTGCAGAACACTTTGTTAGCGTTCAATATAAGGTTGGCGATAAGATAGTAAGTGATGCTGCTATAAATGTCACACCAGAAGTTGAAGGTATTAACTTTTTAGCATTTGAAGTTCCTGCCGAAGTTCAAAAAGCAAAGATACTACAACTTATATTTTCTATAAGAGATAGTAGATATATTTTAAATATTTCATCTTAATATATTTATATTTAGCAAATCCAAACTATATATGTTTGGATTTCTTTTTATAAACGTCATGTTATAATGACATTAGAGGTGACTTGATAAATGAATTACTTAGGAAGTAAACAAATAGAAACTACAAGATTATTGTTAAAAGCTCAAACTATGCATGAGCAAAAAAGGCTATGGGAAATCTTAATGATGCCTGAAGTAAACAGATACTTTTTAACAGTGCCTTCAAAGTTTAGAGATAAGTTGTTAGATTGGAACAAACAAGAGGAATACTATAAAATGGATATGAAACATGCGAATGATTCTAATACATTTAGGTGGAGTATTTTCTTAAAAGAAACAGGTGAATGCATAGGCAGAATATCCTGCCATGAAGGCCATGATGAAGATTCTAATATAACAGATCCTAGTATAAGAGGAGTAGGCTGGTTAATAGATCCTGTTTATCAAGGAAAAGGCTATGCTACAGAAGCCGCAAGAGCTATGATCAACTATATGTTTAACGAAGTTGATATAAGTGAAATTAGAACAGGTGCGGCCATTGTAAATCCTGCTTCATGGAGGATAATGGAAAAACTAGGATTTATTAGGCAAGACAAAACCAAAATGGTTCAATATACTTTTTTAGATGAACCCGTGGAAGACTATTCATATATCCTTACTAAAGAAGAATGGTTATCTTTAAACAAATAAAAATCATCTCTAAATAGAGATGAAATATATTAATGTCCGAAAAGTTCGAACAAAATTAACAATGGAGGAACCGGCCAGATTCGAACTGGCGATCAGGGTGTTGCAGACCCACGCCTTAGCCACTTGGCTACGGTTCCGTGACTAACAAACTGATTATATCAAAATATATTCTAATTTTCAATTAAAATGCATTTTATTTAATTATCTAGTATGTTATTATTAAATTATACTAAAGGTGTCATATGAAATTATTTTATAAAAAAAAGCAAGATATGATAAGTGACTTTGTTGATAATGAAAATGATAAGATGATGTCAGAATCTTTTGAAACAAATAAAAGTCGAGTTATTTATATTATAAATAAGTTTTTGCCTGTTTTAGTAATTATTATTTTTATATATTTTGTAATAGCACTTTGGGGTGGAATAACGCTTAAGAACAAAGACTTTTTAGATATTCGTTATGATGTTTCAGTAAATGATACTATTCTAGCTACTGAGGTTACTACCGATTATAAAAATACAATAATTCCTTTTGTGCTAAAAACGGAAAGTCATAATACTTATTATTACAATCGTCATGGTTATGATAGTCAACATATTGAATTAGAGAAAAGCGATAAATATTTATTAAATGTTACAGGATCATATTGTTATTATAAATTCAATAAAAAAGAAAAGCGTAGCTTTTGCCATGGTCATACCAATTTAGAGGTTTCTTTTGTTGAAAATACTGAAACTAAATATACCAAATTAACAATATTGGATAGTTATAATGAAAAGACAGTATATGAAGGTATTTTTATTAATGATATAACTCAGTATGTTTCAACGCCTTCAGAATATTTAGTAACTATAAATGGTAAATATAAGCATGCTATAGTGCAAATTAAAGCATTAGTTATTACAACCTAAACATTTATTTTTAAAAGCCATTTTGATATAATTTATAAGAAGAAAAGAGGTAGTGCAAAGTGAAAAGATTTTTATTAACAGTATTACTAATTATTTGTTTTATGCCAGTTGTAGCCCTAGCGGATATGGGTGCTCCGAATACGACAAAATATGATGTTATAATTACTAATCCTAATGGAGTTAGTATTGGTACAGGTAAAAGAAAAACCACTATTCCGTTTGATACAAGAATAACCGTTAATTATGAATACGAAAAGGATGGCGAGTTATATGCTTCTGTTGAATATGATGGCATATATGGTGAAATAAAACTAAGTGATGCCAAAATATATACAACTGATATAGATTTAAGTCAATTTAATAATGAAGGCAAGAAAGAATTATATGTTTTTAAAGAAGGGGCATATCTTTATAAAGGACCATCTGTAATTTACGGTAAGGCATCAGATGATATGATTCCCGTTGGTACGACTCTTACATATAATTACTACGATGAAATGTGGGCTTATGTTGAGTATAAAGGTACTAAAGGTTGGATTTATTTCTATGGTCCTGCCGAAATGTACTCTGATGTTAAATTAGCAGTTGCTAGTCCAATAAAAGAAAATAATAAAGTATTAATGCTTAAAGATATAACTAAGTTAGCAGTTAATCCAAGAGATGATGTTACTAGCCCAGACTATAAAGGTGTAGAAGTTAATATTCCTAAAGGAACGGAAATAACTTATGATCTTCATACTTCTTTAGGCCATGGTGAATATATCCATATTAAGTATAAGGATAAGGAAGGCTGGCTTTCATATGTGGATTATCGTGGCTTTGCTGATGCTGGTATTATAATCCAAGATAAATGTACTGAAGGCATAGTTATGAAAGACGTTAATATCTATAGTACTTTTGGCGATTCTTCATCAAAAACGGATGAGGTTATAAAAGCCGGAACTAAAGTAACTTCCATTTATTCTTATCGTGAAGGGGATTATTATTGGAATAAAGTTAAATATGATAATAAAGAAGCTTGGATAGCTATTGAAACTCCTGAAGAAGATTATGATGCTGTGATTTCCATTGCGTATGGCTATTCGTATATAAGTGTTTATCGTACAAGAAAAGAAGCTCCTTTATACGAGGATATATCTGAATCATCTGAGGTTTTGGGTACTATACCTCAAGATGAAAAACTTGAGATTATCTATTCATATTATGATGATAGAACTAATTGGGCTTATGTTGAATATAATGGTGTTAAAGGTTGGGTAAATTCTAATACTTATTTATCTTATGATAGTACTAAACAAAAAGCTAATTGTAGTGGTGTTATAAATGATGATAAAGCTACTTCTAAAGAAAAACTAGATAATGATGAAGATACTAATGAGGGCGCAGTTCAAAATGTGCTTTTAAAGGCTTGTTTAATTGCTATCGGCTTAGCGGTTGCTATTTCTGTTGTAGTAGCCGTAATCATCGTTAGTGTTAACAAGAGCAAGAAAAAGAAACAAGCTATTCAAGAAGCTAAAGCAAAAGCAAAGACTACACCAAAGTCTAAATCAAAAAAATAATGAGGGTGCTAAACCCTTTTTATTTTGGTATAATCAAAAATGGTGAAAATATGAAGATAATATTGCCTATCATGGGTGTATCACTAATATGTACTATTATTATTGAATTAATAGTATCTTTAATATTAGGGCTTAGAGATAAAAAAGATTTGCTTAATGTTATTTTGGTTAATATAGTTACTAACCCTATTGTGGTATCAGTTTCTTTTACCTCCAATCTTTTATATGGCACTGAAGGAAAAATTATTTCCACTATTATCTTAGAAATACTAGCTTTTATTTGCGAAGGGTTCATATATTTTAAAGTTCTAAAATATAAAAAAATAAATGGATTTTTATTATCATTAATATTAAATATAACTTCATATACTTTAGGCATTTTTCTTAATAATATAATATGGGGTTAGTTTACATCTTTAATATTTTAATTTTAAAAATTAGCTTGTTTTCATGCTACAATATATTATAAGTAGGTATGGAGGCTTTATGTTTATATTTAGTAAAGTTAAAAGAAGATTAAAATCTTATACCAGGTGGGGTAAATACTATACTTGGAAAGAAAGACATACTAAGGTATTAAATAAAACAATATATGAAATATTTAGAGATTATGCTAAGATGCATCCTGATGATAATGCTATAGAATACTTCGGTAAACATTTTACTTATGGTCAAATGCTAGATATTATATCTGATACTGCCGATTCTTTAATGAGTCTTGGGGTAAAAAGATATGATATTATTACGATTATAATGCCTAATACCCCAGAAGCCTTATTTGCCTTTTATGCTGTTTCTAAAGTAGGAGCTGTATCTAATATGCTTCATCCTTTATCAAGCAGTGAAGAAATTAAAAATTGCCTTAAAAATACCGAAAGTAAACATATAATTGTTATAGATGCTTCTTATGATAAAGTTAATGTCGATTTAAGTGATACTAAAGTAGAAAATATAATTGGGGTAAGTGCGGGAAACTCTATGCCATTTTTCATGAAAGTGGGATACTATTTGACCGCAGGAAGAAAATATAAAAAGCCACATAAAGAAATGTATATGAGCTGGAAAAAATTCCTTGCTTTAAGAAGTGAAAATAGAAATATAATTAAAGATCGTGATGTTAGAGATAATCCAGCAGTTATACTCCAAAGTGGTGGTACAACAGGTGTTTCTAAAGGTATAGTTCTTTCTAATGGTAACTTTGCTTCTATGTTCTATCAAGCAGGAACATTTTGGAAAGGTGTAGTACCTGGCGATAAGATCTTATCTATTATGCCAGTATTCCATGGCTTTGGTCTTGCCCTTTCTATTCACTGTCCAATCAGCATGGGTGTTGAAAGTGTACTAGTGCCTCAATTTAGTGCTAAAACTTTTGATAAGCTATTAAATAAGCATAAACCAAATCTAGTATTTGGAGTTCCTACCTTATTTGAAGCTCTAACTCAAGCTAATAATGTTAAAGATTTAGATTTATCTTGTTTAAAATATATCGTAAGTGGTGGCGATAGTTTATCTGCCCAATTACAACAAAAGATCAACATTTATTTAAAGGAACATGGAGCCAATTGTAAGGTTAGCCAAGGTTATGGTATGACCGAGTGCTTAGCAGGCGCTGTAGTAAATCTTGGCATAAATGATAAAGCTGGTTGTATTGGGATTCCGGGTCCTCAGATTGATGTTAAAATATGTGAGCCATATAGCCAAAAAGAAGTTAGAGATGGTGTCGAGGGCGAAATATGTATTTCTTCACCAACTGTTATGCTTGGTTATTTAAATAATGAGGAAGAAACTAATAATGCCCTACAAATCCACTCTGATGGTTATACTTGGCTCCACACAGGAGATATAGGCTATATAGATCCAAATGATAAAATGATTTATTATACTCAAAGACTTAAAAGAATGATCATTTCCAGTGGTTATAATGTATACCCAAGCCAAATCGAGGAAATAATAGAATCTCATGAAGCAGTACTTTCTTGTACGGTAGTAGGTATTCCTCACCCATATAAAGTTGAGGTGGCCAAAGCTTGTATTGTTCTTAAGAATAATTATTTTGATACACCGCTTCTTAGAGAAAATATCAAAAAATATTGTGAGAAAAGGCTTTCTAAATATGCTTGGCCATATAAATATGATTTTAGAAAATCTTTACCTAAAACTAAACTTGGTAAAATCGATTTTAAAAAATTACAAGATGAAGGATAGAACCTAAAATAGGTTCTTTTTTCTTGGGTTTTGTATAAAATTATGTTACAATATAATGCATAAAAAAGGAGGCCAAATTATGGATTATAATTTTAGCGCAATAAATCAAGATGATATGGATTCTGTTTTCCCAGGTTATTTTGAATATTATACTCGTTTATATGGATCAAGTCTTATTACTGGAATGGCTAGAGTAGCAGTTTTTAATCGTCGTTATGATTCAAAACCTTTAGCTGCTTTAGATCAAGCTTATAGTCTTACTAGAGATACTATTGCTGCTTCTAATGGAAACGGCCTTAAGATAATTAGTATTAGAGATAGCGAAGGCAAAGCAGTAGCTTATTTTAGAGTTAGATTTATAAATATTGAAGGAGCTTCAATTGCTTGTGTAGCCGAAGTGGTTTTACCTAACGATATAAAAGATAATAGAACCGATACTTTAAAAGAAGTAATAGGTATTATCGAAAACCAAATCTCAACATCTTATCTTGGACTAGATGCTTTAGACTTTGAAGCAGGAACTTGGGATAAAGAGTTACAAATAGCTCTTGTCGAATTAGGTTTCCACCCACTTTCAACAGAAAATGATGCCAACAGAATTACATATATGTATGAAAAACCAATAAAAGAAATAAGGACTACTAGAGAGTAGTCCTTTTTCTTGGTATATTATTTTCTTCAGCTATATTTGAAGCTATATTTGTTAATTGATCGGCTAATGAATGCTCATTATCATTTAATATTGTGAATGAAGGATTACCTCCTTCACAATTTTTCTTAGAGCCCTTCACTCTTTGACGAATATATTGATCTTCCCAGTTTCCTAGCTTTCCTGATTGGGCAAGACGAGCTTTTAATCTAGCAAATTTAAGTTCATCATCACCATCAACTAATATAGTGTAATCACATTTATTAAAAAGGTTAGTATAAGTGAGAAAAGCCCAATCTACTATAATGTAATTCATGTCGCTATAAGCTTCAATAAAATCGATAGCGTCTCTTTCTACATCATCTTTAATTGTGTCCATCCAAACGACATTATCGCCATGATTGCCAGCGATAAAACTTAATAGATGTACGGGTCTTTCTGTTAATCCGAATTTTTTACATAGTTCATCGGCTTTTTCATAAGTATATTTATGCATAAAAGGATCAAGATGCAGTACAACTGAATCATCTAATAATTGATTTAGAATATTGGTTACTGTGCTTTTTCCAGCTCCAGATCCACCATATACACCAATTAGCTTCATATATCTCCCTTTTGTGTTTATTTATTATAGATGTTTAACTAAAAATGTCAAGATTGATCTTTAATAACCCGACTTGGATTAAATCTAGCAAATACATATTTGCCATTTTCATTTGCTTTTAAGAAATACTTGTTGTCTTTGTCCATAAGAGTATTTTTATCTTCAGCATTTAATACTATAAAGGATGGTTTAGTTAAAGTTCTATCTAAAACAACACGTGTTACTACATACCTAACATTAGGATTTTCTAGAGTATTTACCATTGTTTGATATTCATTTTCGCTTAAAGCAAAGTTATCATCTTCGCTAAAAGAAGTTGTAGTTTTAACTTCTACTAAAGTTTCAATATTATCTTCATCTACATAATATAAATCATAACCAAAGCCATTACCTAAATCTCTAGATACAAAAAGACCATTATATGCTTCACTAATAAGATCAAAAGTATATGCTTCACCAATATTACCAATTCTTTTGTTCATAAATGGAAGTCTTACAGTATCTGGATCCATAGCTTGCATATAAAAAGCAAAATCTTTAAGTTCGGCAGGTGTTTGACCATATTGAGCTCTAGTATAAAGTTCCTTTTCTTTTCCTATATCATAATATTCGTCTTTAGGACTATGTAGTAAAATGCTATTTGAATCTATAAAATTATATATAGCATTTAATGATGAATCTTCAGCTTCTTTAGGAAGATATTTCTTAAGAAGATACATAAAAGTAGCATAGTTATTACCATATATTTGGCTAGGAATTTCTAAAAGTTCAGGAAGGAATTGAGCATAATTTGGATGCTTAGTGTATGGCAAATTTTCATATATTTTAGCTTGACGAAAGTAAGCAAAACAGTCAGGTATTTCTAAAGCTTTTAATAAATAAGCATCTTTAAATAAAGATAAGTTTATTCTTAATAAAGTTTCAGCAAAAAACTTAACTACGACGCTATTAGGATTATTATTAATATAAAGTCTTAACTCTTTAATTAAATTAGCTAAATCAATAATAGTTTTACCTTGTCTTATGCTATTAAGTAGATAGTTACCTAGTTCAATAAACTTAGTATCATCCATAACAAAACCCCTTTGTTAGCTGTATATAATAGCACAAAAGTAGTATTAAGTAAACCAGAATAAGTAGTATAATAGTAATTAAGAGGTTATATTATGGGTATAATTTGGGAATTATTAAAACTTTTAGGAGATACTAAATCACCTAAAGAAAAGGAAAAAGAACGTAAAGAAAAGGAGTTTAATGAGATAGCAGACTATCTAGGTATGACGGAAGATGAAAAAGAAGATTGTAAGTTAAGTGGAATGACTCCTGAAGAATGGGCCGAAGAAAATGACCCAGATTATGAAGAGGATTAATATGGATGATAAAATAAGAGAATTAATTAAAATATTAACGGATAATAATAAAACTATTAGCACAATGGAATCTTGTACAGGTGGAGGACTTGCTAATGCTATAACAAGTATCGAAGGTGCAAGTGATATCTTAAGATTTAGTGCCGTTACATATTCAAATGAATATAAAATTAAAATGGGTGTAAGTAAAGATGTTATTGATAAATATACAGTTTATAGTATTGAAACAGCAAGAGAGATGGCCTATAACATTACAAGGTTCGCTGAATCTAACTATGGTGTGGGCATAACAGGTAAACTTAATCGAGTTGATAAACAAAACTTATTTGGTGAAGATAATAAAGTCTTTTTTAGTATTTATGATAAAGATAATGATAAATACTATGATAGTGATTTAATAGTCAAAGGACCAAGTCGTAGAGAAAATAAAGAAGAAGTAATAAATAAAATAATAGATAATTTACTTAAAATAATTAAAGATTACTAGCAATAGTAATTTTTTTAATTTAATGTAACCAAATTATAATTTAGAAAGTATTATTAGTGAGATGTCTCAAAAGAGGAGTTTAACATGATAGATTTTGATAATATATATGAAGAGTATAAAAACACCGTTTATCACTTAGCAATAAGTTATCTCAAAAAATCTTATGATGCTGAAGATATAGTTCAAAATGTTTTCTTAAAACTTCATAAGAATTTAGCAAAACTAGAAAATGATAGTCATATTAAAAACTGGCTTATTAGAGTAACTATTAATGAGTGTAAGACTTATCTATTATCAAACTGGCATAAAAAAGTAAGGTTCTTTATAGATAATGAGGAAAATTCTATAAAAGATCCTGTTAAAGATGATGAAACATTAAATAGTGTATTCTTACTACCTAAGAAGGACCGTTTAATAATTCACTTATATTATTATGAAAATTATAAAGTAAAAGAAATAGCTAGTATTTTAAAAATAAAAGAAAATACTGTTAAACAAAGATTAGCAAGATCAAGAGAAAAACTAAAAGACATTTTAAGGGAGGAATAAGTATGAATAAGTATAAAGATAGTTTTAAAAAATATGAAGTTAAAGATGAAGTAAAAGAAAATATTATGCGAAAAATAGAAAATCATAAAAGATTTAAAGCTTGTTATGCTCTATTATTCGTGGGTATATTAGGTATTGTATCTCTTACTACAGTATATGCGGAGCAGATAAAAGAGTTCTTTAAATCATGGACAGTGGAAAAATCTGTTGCTACTGTGCCAGAGGGAGCATCCGTTGATGTAATAGCCCAAAAGACTAACTTTGATGCCGTTAAACTTGAAGAAAATAATAAACATAGCGAAGAAATGACTGTCAGCCAAGCTGAAGAAGAAATAGGAATAGATTTGCTAAATTATAAAGATAATAAAGTCGGTTATACCTTAAGTAATTTCTATAATAAAGATGGTTTAGTTTCCGATATCCATGTGGGATACGGAATTCTATATCAAGATAAGGATATATCTGAATTTGAAAACATTACTGAAGGTAATAATAAGATCAAAAGACTTGGTCTTCATGCTGATATCTATACCAATAATTTTGAAGAAGATGCTTTACTTAATGATTTATGGTTTACTTATGTTGATGGAGATAACCCATATTTAGATAATTATCAAAAAATAGAACTAAAGAATATAGGCGTTACAGCAGTATACTATGAGATTGATACCAGAGATCCAGAAAAAGATCCAAAAACAGATAGGTTTCAAAGTGTAGGTAATGAATTAAGATTTGCTTATAAAGGAGTAGCTTATACTTTAGGTGGTCAAAATATGACTTTAGAGGAAGTTATTAGTATAGCTAATGAATTAAGCGTTTAAATGCATTAAAAAAGATAACCAAGTCGGTTATCTTTTTTGTGTTAGTAATCTATATTTAGCATTTCACGATATATAGTGTAGTCTAATTCTTCATAGCAAACAAATATAACATTAATTTTATCATATCCACAGTTAGAAATGGTATCTATAGCAATTTTGCAAGCTCTAGTTTTAGGAAAGCGAAATGCTCCAGTGCTTATGCAGGGAAAAGCAATAGTTATTTCATCTAGGTTATTTTCTAGACGATATTGTTCTGCTAAAGCCATAGAGTTAATATAACAGTTTCTAAGTACTTGTTCTTCATCATGCTTACCATCTTTGTATATTGGGCCAACAGTATGAATGATTTTCTTACATTTTAGATTATAAGCATTAGTTATTTTAGCTTCACCATCTTTGCAACCACCAAGCTTACGGCATTCTTCTTTAAGCTTTGGGCCTGCCATATAGTGTATTGCTCCATCAACACCTCCACCACCTAGTAAAGAGTTATTAGCGGCATTTACTATAATATCAACATCAAGTGATGTTATATCTCCTAACATTACATTTATTTTATTTGCCATAATATTACCAATCTTATATTTATTAGAACTATTATACCATTGATTAATGCAAACTAAAGTAAGATGTTTTGAAAATGGATAATTTTGAGGTATGAATTACTAGATTAAAAATGAATATAAAGCATGTATGGTAATGGCAACATGAGAAATCATCTATAAACTTTTTGGAATTGATATCAAAAAGCTTTTAAATAATAATAAAAATGATATATCATATATATGAGGTTGAAATCAATGAAAAAAAGTATTGCAAATAAAATTCAGACTGCTACAGAAGGTATTGCTGCTGCTTCAAATATGGCTGTACTAATTAGTCCATGGTTTGCGACGGTGCCTTTGATTGTATTTTGTGTTAATAGAACTATTGGTTTAATTAGTGATGACGATATTATAAAACGTTTAAAAAAATTTGAAGATGCATTAACGAAAAAAAGAATAACAAAAAAACATTTTAAAGAAAAAGTCGCTGGCTTGTCAGAGCATAAAAAGTTTTTTGCTTCCTCTACTTTAGAATATATAATTAAAAATTGTATTCCAGAAACAGTAGATATTTACATATCATTATTTATTGATTACATTATGGCAGATAAATATGATATAGAAGAAGAACTATGTGAAATAATTTTATCGTTAAATAAACATGATATTGAGTTATTAAAATACATAAGAAAGTTTTTAAAAACTGGGGATAAAACTATATATCAAAAAGAGTTAAAAGCGAAAAATAATAATATGGGTTACAAAGCCGATGATAGAGATGACTTATTCATGTTTACTGATAGAAATGTTATTTTAGATAAAAACAGAACAATCTTTTGGGAAGACTTTGCTACTTTTTGCAATCTTTCTAAAACGATAACATTAAATGAAACAATGCTATTAGAAAAATGTGAAAATGAAGCGAATTGTGTATATCATAAATGGAATTTTTATGGCAAATCTTTTATAAAATTAGAAAAGCTGGGCATCTTAAGTTTAGATTATCACACGTTTTTAGGGACTATGAATAATATGGAAATTAGTAGATTTCATTTAACTATTCTTGGATTAGAGTTGCTAAAATACATTAAAATAGACTATGATTAAAACATAATTCTTTGATATAATGAGTAATAAAGACGAGGTATTTTTATGGATGAAATAACTTATGATAAAGTTCAAGAAGAAAATAATCCTAAGATAAAACAATTATATTGGAATATAGCTTTTGGTCTTCAAGATGTTGATGGATTAAAACCTTCTGAATATATGAAAGAACTATCTGAAGAGCATATTCAGGGGCAAAAGACTTATCAAGAAGTTCAAAATGAAATAACATCTTATTATATTAAAAATAAAGAAAATCATGATGACGATGATGAGGAAGAAGCAGACGAAGTTTCAACCGCTATATATGATATATTAAGCGACAAATCTTTTAGGTTTGATTTCTTAACCTTTAAGAATTACCATAAGAGATTATTTGTTAATTTAAACAATAAAAAATATAATCCTGGTGAATTTAGAACTTATAATTTTACAAAAGACGAACCTATACTTAATGGAGACACAGTTCAATACCAATCATATGATTTAATTGAAGAAACTTTAAAATATGATTTTGCTGAAGAAAAAGAAATAGACTACACTAATTTTAATGAACAAGAATTAATAAACAGAATTGTTGAATTTACCTCTAGAATATGGCAAGTGCATCCTTTTCAAGAAGGAAATACCAGAACAACAGCTGTTTTTATCCAAAAATATTTAATAAGCATGGGATTTAATATTAATAATGAACTTTTTAAAGATAATGCTTTATATTTTAGAAATGCTTTAGTAAGGGCTAATTATACTAATTATAGTAAAGGCATTAAAGAAACAAATAAGTATTTAACTATGTTTTTTGAGAACTTATTATTAAATAAAAATAATAATTTAAATAATGATGATTTGAAAATATAGAATAATACTGTTCTTAAAAAGTAATACAAGAATTTTTTAATAAGGAGGATTAATTTCTTTCTTTTTTCTTTATATGGTATAATTTCTTTAGGTGAATTATTAATGATTACTGTAGTAGCAGCTTTAATAAATAAAGGTAATAAATTTTTAATAGCAAAACGTTCAACTGGGGATCTGAATGTATTAGGGAAATGGGAATTCCCAGGTGGAAAAGTTGAAAACAATGAAGATGAATTTAAAGCAATTGAAAGAGAAATACTAGAAGAGTTTGATCTTCATATAAAGGCTACTAAATTTCTTATAAACAATGTATGTGAATATCCAAACAAAACAATTGATTTGAAGTTGTATAAGTGTGAATATATTTCGGGTATATTTCATTTACATGATCATTCCGAATATAAATGGGTAGATAAAGATGAGATATTAAATTATGATTTGGCACCAGCTGATATACCTTTAGCTAAGTACATTAAGAAGGTGATGTAATGAATAACGGTGTTGATTTCGTTTTAAAAAATATTGAGAAAACAATAAAATTAATTGAAAATAATGAAGAATACAATTATTTGAAAGCAAAGGTAATAAGAGAATATTACTATTTAAAATCAATCAAGTATACAGGAAATATGTATGAATACTTTTTAAAATTTAAAGAAAGCAACCATAAATATGCTAAAGATTTTGCTTTTCTAAAAGATTTTGGAATATTACCGAATGAGGAAATGGCTGATTATCTTAAGGATAATTATCCTGAAGAACTAAATAATTTTTGTAGAGTTGAAGACTTAATTGTTGGTAATAAGTACTCAAATAATGAAATTGCAAGTATTTTTAAATGTTCAAATATGGGAGGTATGCGTAGATCTAAAACTACTAACTCATTAGTTTTAATAGCCAAACATACTAATCCACTTTATGATGATCAATGGACAGAAGACGGAATACTAAATTATACTGGCATGGGAACTATCGGAGATCAAAGCATTAACTTTGGACAAAATAAAACTTTAGCCATGTCCGCACAAAATAATATAAAAGTGTATTTATTTGAATCATATAAAGAAAATGAATATTATTATTGTGGAGAAGTTGCATTATGTGGAAATATTTATACCGACTATGAAATAGATTCTGATGGAAATCGAAGACAAGTAATTAAATTTCCTTTAAAAAGAGTAGATGGCCTATCAGAAACAATAGTAAATAAAGAAGATATAGAAAATAGTGAAAAGGTTAAGGAAAAAATAGTACAAAAATTATCCCAAGATGAAATAAAAGATAAAATTAAAAATATTAATCCTCAAGTTATTACTAAAGAAGTAAAATCAATTTATAGAGAAAGAAATCAATTTATTTCAGAATACACAAAAAATAGAGCAAACGGCATATGTGATTTATGTGGGAAGGAAGCTCCTTTTAAAGACAAAAATGGTAATCCCTATTTGGAATCTCATCATGTTATAACTTTGGCAGAAGGAGGGCCGGATGTTATATATAATACTGTAGCTATATGTCCAAATTGCCATAGAAAAATTCATATTCTTAAAGATAAAAAAGATATACTAAAATTACAAAAAGTAATATTGAAATACTTATTGAATGAAGAAGATAAAGAAAGTATTGAAAAATATAATGAATTATTTGAAAAAAATAATTAACAGTTAACTTATATATACATTTTATTTAGTGTTGTTTCACAATATTAAATAATTTAACATACCTTATATTAGGTGATTTTCATGAATGATGAAAGAGCTAAGAAAAAGGTTGTTATCGATTCGGGTCACGGTGGGGATGATAGTGGCACAGTTCATAATGGTATAGTAGAAAAAGACTTAACTTTAAAAATAAGTAATTATATTAAAGAAAGATTAGATGATTTAGGAATAGAAAATTCTTTAAGTAGAACAGGGGATGAATTACTAGATCAAAATGCAAGACCTGAACGAATACAAAGCTTTTATGGCAATGGCAGTGATGTAATAGTTTTATCTAATCACATAAATGCAGGTGGTGGTGATGGTGCTGAAGTAATCTATGCTCTTAGAAACAGTGATACTCTTGCAAGAAAAATTACTAATGAATTAGAAAATGCAGGTCAAAATGTTCGTAAGTTCTATCAAAAAAGACTTCCTAGTGATCCCTCTAAAGATTATTACTATTTACTTAGGAAGACTCCTAATAATGAAACAGTAATAGTGGAATATGGTTTTGCCGATTCCACAGGTGATGATGCTAATTTATTAAAAAATGATTGGCAAACTTTAGCAGAAGCAGTTGTTAAAGGTCTTGCAGAATATATAGGAGTACCATACTCTGTTAAAGGAGATAACTATTATATTGTTGTTAAAGGTGACTCTCTATGGAGTATAGCTAAGAAGTTTAATACTACAGTAGATAAATTAAAAGAACTAAACAATTTATCAACAAACAATTTAAGCATAGGCCAAAAACTTGTTATAACTTCTCCAGCAAAAGATACAGATACTTATATTGTTCAAAAAGGTGATACTCTATATGCTATTGCAGGAAGATTTGGAACTACAGTAGCTAGTCTTATGAGTATTAACAATTTATCAACACCAAATTTAGCTATAGGCCAAGTTTTACGAATTCCTAGTGTATCTTCTTCAGAAACTTATGTTGTTAAGGCAGGGGACACTTTATATGCCATCGCTAATAGATTTAATACTGATGTTCAAACTTTAAAAAATATAAACAATTTAACAACAAATAATTTGAGCATAGGTCAAGTACTAAAAATACCAACTAACAGTGCTAATAATATTTATACTGTTGTAGCAGGCGATAGTTTATATTCTATAGCAGGAAGATTTGGCACAACTGTAAGTGTTCTAAAAAATGCCAATAATTTAAAATCAGATCTTTTAAGTATAGGTCAAAAATTAATAATACCTTAACAAAACTTGTTAAGGTATTTTTATGATATAATGTTTCTAGGTGATTTTATGAAAGACTTGACTGAAAAAGTTGTTAGGTTTACCGAAGAGCGTGACTGGGATCAATTTCATTCTCCTGAAAACCTTGCAAAGAGTATTTCAATTGAAGCCGGAGAACTTTTAGAATGCTTTCAATGGAGCAACAAATATGACATTGATGAAGTAAAAGAGGAACTTGCAGATGTTATTAATTATAGTATATTAATGGCAGATAAATTGGGACTCGATCCAAAGCAAATAGTTTTAGATAAGATGGAAAAAACTGCTAAGAAGTATCCTGTTGAAAAATCTAAAGGAAGAAGTACAAAATATAATAAATTGTAGAGGAATATATGAGTAAT
>CANPXU010000017.1 GCA_947586825.1 uncultured Bacilli bacterium
ATTCATATTTCCGAAGTATCAAATGCATTTGTAAAAGATATTCATGATTTTTTATCAATAGGAGAGATTATTTATTGTCAAGTTCTCGAAGTTAATGAAGAGGAAGGAAAACTTAAATTATCAATCAAAAATATTAATTATAAATCTAATTCTAAAAATAAGGTTATGGAATCAAGACTTGGTTTTCTACCACTTAAAAATAATTTAGATAAGTGGATAGCAGATAAAATTTCCGAGATTGAAAAAAACAGTTCTAATTAGAACTGTCTTTTATTTGTGTTTATTTATACCAAAGTTCTTCGATATTAGCACTACTACTTGATGGAGCAGGGGAAGCTAAATCTAATCTTGTAAGAATTGGCAGTTTAACCGCATTACCAAAACATAAACATGTACCTGTTTGAAGACATTTGATTTTATCTATCATATCCTCTTCAACATAAGGTACTACAGATTTTACATACTCTAAATCGGTAGGATGGGTTATCTTAAATATAATAAAGTTATTACATTGACTAAGTACAGTTTGTGAAAGCTCGGAAGGTCTTTGACTTATTAAATCAAGTAATACACCATACTTACGACCTTCTTTAGCAATTCGTTCAAAAATATTATAGCCTAAGATATCAACATCGTGATCATTTTGAACATATCTATGAGCTTCTTCAAGAATAATATGAATTGGCATTGAGGCTCTTTCAATATCATTTTTAGCATAGTCAAATAATAATTTAGCATATATTTTAGTGATTATTTTAGCAAACCTATCATCAACATTATTAATATTTAAATTAATAACTTGGGCTTTTTTATCACCTTTAGTAATAAGTTCATTAATAAATTCTTCTTTAGTACAATAATGTCTTAAATCAAAGAAGTTATTGTATTCGCCATCAATAATACTAGCGATTCTAACTCTTAATTCATGGGCTAGAGCATAAATTTCAGGATTATTTAAAAGGCCTTCATCAATAAGAGCAAAGTCAAAAGCATATAATAAATCATTTAGGTTATACATATATGTACCATTAGGTAGTTCCATTTCAATATTGTCTTTGATAAATGATTCTAGGAAATTGATAACTAATTCCATTTCTCTGATTTTGCCGGTATCATCAATTAATAAACATTGCTTTAAAGGGCGAGTATAACCTGGGACAAAAACAGGAGTCTCTAGATTTAGAGATGGCGTATTATATCTTGATAGAACTGAAAATATTTGATCTCTAATTTGAGCTGCTGATTTACCGTTTATTAAAATATCAAGTAGGGAAGAGGCTATGATACTATTAATAGTTTCTTCTTGATTGATAGCTTCTTTTTTAAAAGCATTAACGAGTTTGAGTGCTTTTTCTACTATCGGAATTTGCATAGATTTAGTAACACCGAGAAGTATACAAACATCATCTAAACTTAAAAGCCAAAGGGGAATTTTAATATATTCAGAAGAAGCATCTTTAGAATCAGAAATATAATTTTTATAACATAGTTCTTGGTTAACGCCATTTATCATACTAAAGGCAGGAGCATATTCGCCATAGGCATCGATTATAAAGAAAGTAGCATTTGAGGCAGAATAATCATTTTTATAAAAAATATTTTGTAGGATTCTTGCCATAGCACAAGATTTACCACTTCCGGTATTTCCTAAAATAACTAAATGGTTAGCAAACAAATTATTAATGTTAGCAAAAATATTTAAATTATTATATATGACACTTTTTCCTAAATATAAACTTCCTTTAGAAGAAGTAGAACTACTATTAAATAGCATTTTGATTTCATCTTCATTCATAAGTTCAACTGTACTATCAAAGTCGGGTTTAGTATTAACACCGGCAATGAATCTATGGTTTCTTATTTCTCCAAGTAGGTTAATGAAAATATTAGCTTTATTAACACCTACAATTTCGCCTACAAAAAAGGAAGTATTACTATATATTTTGACATATTTATTCAAGATATTCTTATAATCTAAATCATTAGTTTTTAACAAAGTAATCTTATTATTAAATATTTCTGTTATTTCACCAATCATATCATCAAACCCTTTATCATATAAATTATAACATGTAAAAAATGTAATTTATAGTATAAACGTATTTAAAAACATAAAAAAACTCCTTAATAAGGAGTTCATTTTTAAAATGGTGCCCGAGGCCGGACTTGAACCGGCACGGGTTTTAATGCCCGCAGGATTTTAAGTCCTGTGCGTCTACCTATTCCGCCACTCGGGCAGGCACTGTCTTAAATTTATTAAGACTTCTTAATTATATCTTGTTTATGGCTTATTTGCAAGAGTTTTTACTAAGTTTTTATAAAAGTTAATTGACAATCTAAAATGTACTATGCTATAATCATTTTGTACCAAAAAGTGGGGGAATACCCAAGTCTGGTTGAAGGGACTGGTCTTGAAAACCAGGAGGTCGGGTAACCGGCGCAGGGGTTCGAATCCCTTTTCCCCCGCCACTAAATTTTGTTATCGCGGGATGGTAGCAGTCTGGTAGCTCGTCGGGCTCATAACCCGAAGGTCGTAGGTTCAAATCCTTCTCCCGCAACCAAATGGTTCCGTAGTGTAGCGGTCTATCACGCTTGCCTGTCACGCAAGAGATCGAGGGTTCAAATCCCTTCGGAACCGCCATGATGGCTTCATAGCTCAGTCGGTAGAGCAGAGGACTGAAAATCCTTGTGTCGCTGGTTCAATTCCCGCTGGAGCCACCAGAGTATTAATAATAGCCCTAATGTGTGGGCTTTTTTATTGCGTAAATGTTTCAAAACACACTTTTTTATAATTTGTTTAATAAAAAAAATACATAAGAGATAATATAATGACAGCAAAAAAGAAGGTTTAAACACCTTCTATTTTAATGCTAAATTTCTTTTAATCGCGGGTATAGCTCTATCAGATTCTAGGGTGATTTCAGATGTGTTCAATAATTCTTGGAGACTCATTTCTCCATCAAATATTCTTTGAATGGTTTTGAAAAATTCTCTTTTATCGTTATCAGATAATGAAATATAATAATCAAATAATTCTTCAGCTTTAATAGTTGATATCACAAAAGACCATACTACATTATTTTTAGGATCTTCTTTAATAAGTTGCATATCCGTCTTTAATTCACGCATTCTATAATTGTGAATAATAGGGAAAATATCATCACTTGACTCATATGCTAATATCTTTTCCATTAAGATACTTAAAACTTCTCGATCATGAAAGTTAGGAACACTTCCCCGAACACCATCCAATTGAGTACTACATATTTGATTGACATAAAAACTAGGACTTATATTTGTATATGGTGACATGACAATTTTAGAGTTTATTATTGGCAATGCTTCTTCATCAAGACCATCAGGGAAATAGCAAATAAGCCCAGAATAGTAAGGATCACTGACTTGTTGTTTAAGAGGAATATAAAATGGCGTTTCATAAGAAGTATATTTTAAAATAAGTGAGCTAAAACCCTCGGTTGTTTTTACCTTACTGCCTAAATATCTATCAAATAATTGCTCATATTTCTCTGGCAAAATATATACATTATGAACTCTAAATAAAGAATTGAAAAATTCTCTTGTTTGTCGTTTTACCTTACTAGCTGACATAGGTGTTGTATCATAAAGAGGGTAGTCATTACTATCAACAAAGCTTTTAATTTCTTTAAAATTTTTACCCATTCTTGGAGCGGTTAAGCCAACTTCATAGCCGTGTCTTTTTCTTTCTTGCTCCATATCTAGTGTTAACATAAAAAACCTCCCTTTAAAAAGGGGAGTAGAATTACCCCTTTGCAGCTACCTATTTTAAGGAAAAACATGGTTATTGTCAAGCCAAATAAAAAGCCTATTATTTAATTAGACTAACAGGCTATTTGACTACCATTAAAGTAGGCTTTATAAATTTCATTTGTTTGACCAGATACATTATATTTTCTAAGATGACCTAATATTGGAAGATTAAAGTTATAGAATAAGGTTACCCTGAATAATGTTCGGCATTCACTATTAGTGTGATAAGAAACACAGTAATAATAAGCTTGATCTTGTCTTGCAGGAACTAATATATAACTAGTTAAATCATCTGAAGCATAGTCACCATCTTGACAACTACCTTTGTTGTTGTAACCAGAATTTTGTAAATATTGATTTATTATCTTAATTGAACCACCATTATTATAAGCTCCCATAGTAGTAAGACCTTCATATTTTTCTATCATAGAAGTCATTTCGTTTTTTAATTTATATGCCTTAGAATAGGATAGTGCTAGAACTAAAAAGCCTGCGAATATAAGGGTAAAAGTTAATACAAGTCCGTATATCCAAGCTGTTCCTATTGATTCACGCATCTATATCAACTCCTTATATTATAATTATAGCATTTTTAACTTAATTGCCTTAAAATAATGAGTTACTTTACATAAAAAGAGCCAAAACTTCTTTGGCTCTTTCAATCTATATGTAGCAACAATTTCGTTACTACATTATTAATATATGATTAATTGTTTTATTTATACATATTTTTTTGCTATAATGATTTTAAGCCGATTTAGTACAGTGGTAGTACAGATGCATGGTAAGCATCAGAGGGCAGTTCAATTCTGCCAATCGGCACCATTGTAAAAAATACTCGGGCTATATAGTCCGAGTTTTAATATACAATAATTTATGATAAAATCTTTTATAGAAGATGGTAAAAAAGGAGATAAAATGCAAACATATAATAAGCTAGTAAGAGATAAAATACCTGAAATAATTAAAGGCAATGGAGAAATGCCAATTACCAGAGTTTTAGACGATGATGAATATAAAGCTGAACTAGAGAAAAAGCTAAATGAAGAGTATTTAGAAGTAATAAAGGCTAAAGGCAAAGATCGAATTGAGGAACTTGCTGATATGCTTGAGGTCATAAAGGCTTTAGCTAAGCTTGAAAATGCTACATTAGATGATGTTATTACTGTTGCAAATAACAAAGCTGCTAAAAGAGGGGCATTTAACGATAAAATTTTTTTAGAGAAAGTCATAGAAAAATAGAATTTTATAGATAGCAATGGAAAATATTACTATCTTTTTTTATTTATAAAATAGTATATAAAAACCAATATAAAAATGTACCTATTTAAAAAGGTATAGGCTTGAAATAGAAAGCTACTAATCTAATAACTTATTTTTAAAAGTAATGTTATACTATATTTAAAGAGGAAGTTATGGATATAGAAAAAATTTGCTCATTAGTAGCTAAAAAGTATTTATTAAAAAATGATCTAGAAGATAAAAAATTATTCTTAAAAAAAGCTCAAGATTCTTCATATGATAAAACATCTTTATATGAATTTATTAATAATAATTCAGATAAAGATTTCTTTCTAGGAGCTTTTTTAAGGCTAACAACTATTTATATGTTAAAAAAAATGGAGGTTAAAACACGAAGAGATGTTAACAACTTTATTGAAAAAGTAAGCTCTATTAATCTTGAGGAATATAAAGAATTATTAAAAGAGAAAAAGCATAATGTTATGCCAATAGTTTATAATTCTATTACAATTAAGACTAGCGAAAAATATTTAAGACAAAAGAGTGCTAAAGCAGATTTAAATGATAAAAATTTATCTAACTATATTGATGTTTTAGATAACTTTTGCAAAAAGGGGGAGGTATTTGCTATGGCTGCGATACAGCTAGGAATACCTAAAAGAATAATTTATATTAAAAATACTAATTTAGAATTAGTTGAAAAATATATAAATACTGGTAAAAAAGATAAAGATTATAATGAGCAAAGAGTATTAATTAACCCAAAGATTACCAAAAGAATTGGACTAACAGAATTTTGGGAAGCTTGTGCGAGTTGTTTAGATAATTTAGGTCATGTGTATAGGCCTTATGAAATTGAAATGGAATATTATGATTTAAATAAGAAAAAACATAATCAAATATTCAAGGGGTTTGAAGCTACTGTATTATCTCATGAATATGATCATTTAGATGGAATTCTCCATATAGATAAAGCTGATGAAATCTTCGTTATGGATGCTGAAAAAAGAAGAGAATTTCGTAAAACGCATAAATATAATATTATTTCTAAAACTGATGATTATTTACTACTTTTAAATGATAAAAAGAATAAAAGGGAAGGAGAAGTGAAAAATGAATAAGTTTTTAGGAATACTTGCAGGTTGTGCATTATCCTTAGGGTGTATTAGTCCCGTGAATGCACTTACAACGCATAAGCCAAGTGATTGGGTAGCTAATGGTGATAAAGGTTCTGCTACAATACTTGATGAAAATATGGCTAATTTAAAAGGGGCCTCAAACTATGGACCATATAGTAAAGCTAGTAATGCTAAATTAAAAGATGGGATTACAGAAGAAACATATGTTGATTTAGACTTTAACAGTATTAAAAATGATGAACTTTTCGAAGTAACTTTAGGGCTAAAAGATGCTAAAAATGAATATGTTACTGAAGCAGTAGTTATGAGTCAAAGAGTAGGTGATGTTATTAAAGTAACTGCTGGTTGGGCTCCAGGCTTTGTAGCTAATGTAACAAAATCAGGAATTTATACTTATAGATGGAATATGTATATAAAAGATGATGGTAAAGCCTATGTTAAATTTACTTTACTAGATAATGATATTCCAATAGCAAGTACAGATGAGATAAGTCTTGATTCTGAACAAGCTAAAGGTCCAGATACTAAAGTTCCAGTTGCTGGACAAGAAGATGTATCCGTTAAGTATCTTTGGTTTTGCAACATTCAAGTAGCAAATGGTATTAATGTATATTCTAAACTCCCTGGTGTTGAAGCTTCTGAAGCTGTTGATAATGCTACAAATGGTATAAATTTTGGTAACCTCGATAAGATAAATGATGTTTTTAGAGCTACTTTAGCAGGATTACACTTCGAAGGAACTGATGAAAATACCGCATATGAAGTTGAACTTGAATCTCAAGATGTTAATGCTAATGAAGATATTATTGCTGAGTTTGGTTCAGCGTTAAAAGATAAAACAGAAAATGGTACAATTTTCAAATATTTTGATATTTCTTTAATTGTTAAAGATGGTGTAACAAATAAAGAACTTGGTAAACTAGAAAATCTTACAGATGAAATAGAATTAACTCTTAATATACCTGAAGACTTACCTAAGGTAGAATCAGGATATGAAAGGATATTTTATATCATAAGAGAACATGATGATGGAGCTGATGTGCTTACTACTGAAGTGTCTGATGACATGACAACTTTATCATTTGCTTCAGATAGATTCTCAATATATGCTTTAGCATATGAAGATGTTTTATCTCAAACACCAAATACTGTCGATCATTTAGGTATGTTTATGGCCGTTGGCATAGTAGCAATTATGAGTGCCTTTACATTAGGATACACTTATATTAAGAGAAAAGATTAATAAGAAGATAGTATATTTACTATCTTTTTTTATGCCAAAAATAAAACCTATTTTAAAAATAGGTTTACATTTTAGGTTCTCTTTTTATTAGTTTAGCATGTAGAACAACTTTTTCGTCATCATTATAACAAGTCGATAAAGTTAGTATTTTATCAGTAGCACTTATGGTTGTTGAAAAATCATGAGCACTTCTTTGAAGTAACATATTACCAAAGTTTAAAAATTCATCATCACTTGCAAATGTTGTTTGAATATAATCACTTGTTGTAGGTATTCGATAAATACTAAATACTTGCCATAGGGTATTTTCTGATTCGGTAGAAAGCTTAATAACATAATTGTTAGTATCATCAAGCCATCCACTACTAAAGATGTTTCTAAGTGATCCAAACATTGTATTATCAAATCTACCATGGGCATATATGACAGTATTTTTATCAAAATCTACTATGTTATTACGATAATCCATAAATACCCAGCCAGCTTCATTATATGTATTATTTAAAGTATGGGTTAAGTAAAAACTATTATCAGTAGTTTGAACAAATGGATAATTAATATTAGTCCCTCCGACTTGAAGCCATCCTACTGTATTACTATTAACAGATTTTAGATAGGTAAAATCAACATCGATAAGGTTCATATTAATAAAATCCCAGTAAGGGTCGGATTGTGGAACATCATTTTCAACAATTTCAGTTTTCTCAGAATCTTCTTTTTCTACTACGTTTACTGATTGTTGAACATCCTTAATTTGATCAGAGGTCTCTTTGGAATCTTGAAGCCAATTTTTAATATTCAAAGCACATATAACAAAGATAACTAAAGATACAAAGAAGCCTATCAAGATAAGTAAATTTTTCCATTTAATCTTTAACCTTTTTCTTTTAACATAAATATATTCTTGATTTTTTTCGGACTTTATAGTGTTTTTTACTTCCTGTTTTTTAACATCTTTCAAAAAAATCACATCCTTAGTCTATTATATCATTAATTTTGTCTCTTTGGTGAAAGATATACGAAAATTTAATATTTAGCTTATAAAATTAAAGATAGCGAAAGCTATGTTTTTAACTTTGTATTGATTTGTTTTACAAAATAGTTAATTTTCTTGCAAAAATATAGAGGTTTTATGGTATTATATACATAGAAATGTGAGGTAATTATGCTTACTAATACTGAAATATTAAATTATATAAGAGACTACAATTATTCGAATGGAGTTCTTCATGATGCAAATGGCTCAATTATTAATGAACAAGAGGTTATAGATAAATATGATATTGCTTTAAGAATTTATAATGAAGCAATGCGTATTAGAACTAATACTTTATTACCAATCGAGGGCTTTTTTAATCAAGCTCAAATAAATTTGGGAATGGCTCCAACTGGCCCAGCTGCTCCAACAGGACCTACAGCCCCAACCGGTCCTACAACTCCAACAGGACCTACAACTCCAACCGGTCCTACAACTCCAACAGGCCCAACAACTCCAACAGGACCTACAGCTCCAACAGGACCTACAACTCCAACAGGACCTACAACTCCAGCAGGACCTACAAGTCCAGCGGGACCTACAAGTCCAGCGGGACCTACAAGTCCAGCGGGACCTGATGTTGAAATAACTGACGAAAGAGTTAAAAGAGTAGTCTCTAGAAGATTACATAGATGGCAATCTAAAGCTTCAAAAAGATCTTTCGTTGAGTTTATCTTTAGGAGAAATAAGACCCATTCAGAAGATTATAAAAAGATATTTGATAATATAGCAATATTAAAGGCACATTATGAATTTTGGACGCCATTAAAAATTAAGAATAGTATAGATTTAATTAATAATGACATAGAAAGAAGTCAAAATTTAAATAAAAAAGAAAGAAAAACACTAACAAGACATATAAAATCAATTTCTAGACGATATAAGTTGGGAGAACTTAAGAAAACAATAATAGGTGGATATGAGCTTCTTCAAAGCGAGACTTTAGCGGGAGTAGAAATTAAGAGTATATTTGATGCTCCAACACCTACAGGACCAACAGCTCCTACAGGACCAACAGCTCCAACAGGACCAACAGCACCGACTGGACCAACAGCACCTACAGGACCAACAGCTCCAACAGGACCAACGGCTCCAACAGGACCAACGGCTCCAACAGGACCTACAGCACCGACTGGACCTACAGCACCTACAGGACCAACAGCACCTACAGGACCTACAACTCCAACAGGACCAACGGCTCCAACAGGACCAACAGCACCGACTGGACCTACAGCACCGACTGGACCAACGGCTCCAACAGGACCTACAAATACTTTTGATGCATATAGTGAGTATATTAAAGCTACGCCTAAAATTAGTAGATCAACATATGAAAATTTATCTCAACAAGATAAGATGAGATATTTACAAATGGAAGCTTGTAAAGCCATATTCTGTAGTGATTTTGTTAGTGCGTTGATGATAATGCAATACTATAAAGAGTTTGAACCAACTGATCCTGATTTAAGTTATGGACCTTTTAGTAGATAATTATTATAAACAATTAATTAAGGTTATCCAATGGATAGCCTTTTTCTATGCTCCTGTGATATAATTAAATTGGTGATACTATATGAATAAGTGGCGTAATGTATTATCCGTTGTTGAAGTTATAATTATGCTTGTTTGTGTAATTATATTAATTACTTATTTTGCTGGTAAAAAAGAAAAAATGCCTGATAATGGTAATTACACTATAAAAGATAAAAACGGAATAATAAAACAAGATTATGCTTTAGAATACTTAAATAAATATGTGGATGAACTTATTTTCTCTGGTTTTGCTAATACTAAATCAGAAAATTACGTTGAAAAAGAATATGATTTAGTAACTCCAAATATATTTACGACACTTAATGATAACGATAAATTATATTTAACTATTTCTTATTTAGAAGATGCAAAATTACCACTTTCAAAAGAAAATATCATACGAAAGTATAATGAATACTTTAATGCAAAAGTACCTGAACTTATTGATGTGATAGGCTGTGCTTCGTATAATTATGATGAAACAAACGAAGTGTATGTATTAGCTAATAATTGTTTAATTAACTCCAATGATAAATTAATGGTTTATAAAAAAAGCTATGAAAGAAAAGACACGATGGGCATAGCTACAATATATGTTGGATTAAAAACTGATAATGGTATATATACTGACTTAGAAAAGAATAATTACTATGAAACAGATGATATAGTAGATTTTAAAATTAGTGATGATAACTATAATGATTTTACAGAATATAGTATAACTTTTAAAGAAAAAGATGATTCACTATATTACTTTTATTCTATAAGTAAAGTTAATTAATGTTATAATAATTTAAGGAGAGAAAAATGATTGATGAAAAGTTAAAACACGTTGCTATTATAATGGATGGTAATGGTAGATGGGCTGAGGCTAGAGGAAAAAAACGTAGTGCAGGTCATAAAGTCGGCAGTGATGCCTTAGAAAAAATTGCTTTGCATGCTGTAGATATAGGTCTTAAATACTTAAGTGTATATGCTTTTTCTACAGATAATTTTAAAAGAAGCGAAGAAGAAGTTAATTATCTTATGAACTTATTTATAGAAATGTTTTCTAAAAATTATAAAACACTATTAGAAAAGGGTGTAAAAGTAGTATTTAGTGGAGCAAGAGAGGGCTTAAGAACTGACGTTTTAGAGGCTATGGATGATATTGTTGAAAAATCTAAGAATAACACTAATGCTACATTAAATGTCTGCTTAAATTATGGCGGAAGAGAAGAAATAATTAGAGCAGCTGAAAGATATCATGATGACTTAGTAAGTGGTAAAGTTCAAAAAGGTGATATAGATAGAGACTCCTTTAGTAGATATCTTGATAATGATTTGCCACCTATTGATATATTAATAAGAACTGGTAGAGAAAAAAGAGTTAGTAACTTTATGCTTTATCAATTATATTATGCTGAAATGTATTTTACTGATACTTTATTCCCTGATTTTACTCCTGAAATGTTAGATGATATTATCGCTGACTTCTATGGAGTAGAAAGAAGATTTGGAGGAATTAATTATGAAAAAAGTGCTAGTTGATTTAATTACTGCTGTATTTTTAATTATAATGGGTTGTGTTGTTTTAGTTCTTCCCATTATGGGGGTTATGAATGTAAAGACTGTATTTATTACTGTTCTTGCCTTATATGGAATTATCAATTTAGTTCAATTTATTTTAACTTTTAAAGATAAAGATTATGAAGGTTTATTTACAGTAATAGCTAGTGTTATAACTATTTTAATAGCATTATTTACTGATTTTAAGTCTGCTCCTTTAAATTTAGCTATGACTCTATTTGTTTGGATAAGCTTTATGAGTTTAATTAAACTTAAAAAAATAGATTATTATCATGATCGTAAGAAAAAAATATGGCTTCTTAGAATGATTACTTTAGTCTTATTTATTCTAAGTGGTTTATTATCTGTTATGAATTTATATTATGAAACGCAAGTACAAATACTTACTTTAGGATTTTTCTTCTTTATCCATGGCATATTAGAACTTGTTGACCCTATTACTAATTACTTACTTGAGAAAAAATAAATATTAGTTTATTAGACTAATATTTTTTTTATTCTCTCATATATTTTAAAGGAAAGGAAATGATATGGAAATATTAAAAGTAAGTACAAAATCTAACCCGAGTAAAGTTGCAGGAGCTATTGCTAATATATTTAGAGAATCTAAAACAGCGGAAATTCAAACGATTGGCGCAGGTTCTTTAAACCAAGCTGTTAAAGCTATTGCTATAGCAAGAGGGTTTGTTGCACCAATGGGAGTAAATTTAGTAGTAATTCCTGCCTTTAGTGATATTGAGATAAATGGTGAACAAAAAACAGCCATTAAATTAATAATAGAGTCCAAATAATTGAACTCTATTTTTTTAATATAAATAATAAATAACCTAAAGCAATACTAAATACAACTGCAGCAATAAATATGAATAATACGCTTAGATAACCAAAAGTATTAAGTACAGGCTTTTCTTCAGGTTGTGAAGCACTTGCGTTAGCTGGCATTCTTATTCTTGTAAATCCTTTTTCAAGTCCTTCAGCATATTCATCTACTTTATTTAGAATAAGTTCTACAGCGGGATGACTATTACCATCAAAAAGTCTAGAATTGTTTGGATTATAAATTTCATTAATTGGACCAGATAATAATTCTAGTTCCTTTACCTTATCTTCATCAGGCATAGGAGTTTTAAGACAATAATCTAGGGTAGTATGATAAGCATCAACATATTTAATTATTAAATCTTCAATTTCAGGAGTTAATTCAGAAACATATAAGTTATTTCTAACTATATTTAAATGATCTTCAAGACTCATTGGTTTATTTTGATCTTCTTGTTTGGATTGAACTCCAGGATTATCCGTAGAAGTTTGAGTATCTTTAGGTTCTTCTAAAGGTGGTAGAGGCGCAGGTACTGGAGTTGGTATAGATAATTGGGGATTAACTTCTAAAGGTGGATTAATTTCTTTGGCTGGTTCTGTGTGCGCTGGATTAGCCTCAAGCACTGGAGTAATAGTTTGAGGTGTAGGGTCTAAAGTTAACTCAGGCTTTATAGTTGGAACTGCTTGCGCTGGATTACCATTTTGTGAAAGCTGAGGATTAGTAGAATTTGGCAGTACTTGTGGAGTAAGCGCAGGCCCGATATTTAATTTTGAATCTGGTGTTTGGTTCATTTGACAACACTCCTATTTTCTTTTAGTTTATCAAAATTTAAAATTAATTACAATTGTTTTTAAAAATAAATTATTGTATTATAGTTTTGTGAAGTCAAATGAATAACAATTTAAGTGAAGAATTTGTAGAAAACTTATCCAAAAATAAAAATGAACCAAAGTGGATGACCGACTTTCGTCTTTTAGCGTACAATGAATTCTTAAAGCAAGATAATCCTTCATTTGGCCCGACTTTAAAGATTGATTTTTCTAAAATTAAATATTATAAGGGTTCTTTTTCAGCTCCAAGTTGTGATTGGAATAATGTTGACAAAAATGTAAAGCAAACTTTTGATGATCTTGGCGTAATAGATGCGGAAAAAAAGTATCTTGATGGCGTTACTAACCAATATGAAAGTGAAGTAGTTTATCATAGCTCCAATAATAGTAATATTATTTTTACTTCAACAGATGAGGCTTTAAAAAAGTATCCAGAATTATTTAAAAAATATTTTAATAATCTAGTTAAATATAATGAAAATAAATATACGGCTTTAAATAGTGCTTTATGGAGTGGAGGGAGTTTCATTTATATACCACCTTTTACTAAACTAGATAGACCTCTTCAAAGCTACTTTAGAATTGATACGGAAAATCTAGGCCAATTTGAAAGAACAATTATTATTGTTGATCACGATTCAGAACTTCATTATATCGAAGGCTGTACAGCTAAAAACTATTCAACAACATCACTTCATGCAGGAGTAGTGGAAATTTATGTTGGTAAAAATAGTAAATGTAAATATTCTACTATTCAAAACTGGAGTAAAGATGTTTATAATCTAGTTACTAAAAGAGCTATTGTCGAAGAAAATGGGTATATGGAATGGGTAGATGGTAATATTGGTAGTGGTGTTACTATGAAATATCCTTCTTGTATTTTAAAGGGAGACAATTCAAAAGGCAATTCAATTAGTATTGCTTATGCTAAAAAAGGACAATATCTAGATGCTGGAGCAAAGATGATCCATCTAGGCAAGAATACTCATAGTACGATTTTGAGTAAATCAATAAGCGAAGATGGTGGAGTTAGTAATTATCGTGGAACTGTTAAGATTGCTAAGAGCGCTACAGGATCTCATGCCACTGTCAAATGTGATACCATTTTACTTGATGATATATCTAAATCTAATACATATCCTAAAAATGAAGTTTTAAATAATTCTAGTGTTCTAGAACATGAAGCTACAATATCTAAAATAAGTGAAGAAAAATTATTTTACTTGATGAGTAAAGGATTAAGTGAACAAGCTGCTAAAGATTTATTTGTTTTAGGTTTTATATCAGACTTTAAAAAGAGTCTTCCTATGGAATATGCCGTTGAGCTAAATAGACTTTTAAAAGAATAAAACAGCACATTTTACATAAGTTTACATATTTTGAAAATTTTGCCAATTTTGCGATTTGGTTAACCAATTTGCCACTTTTTTGCAAAAAAGTTGTCAAAAAGGCCATTTTGGTAACACAAATCCTAAGAAATTGGTGTTTTTGCTTTTTTACTTTTGTAAATGTTATATTCTTCCTGAAAGGAGGAATAATGAATAATGTTGTTTTAGTAGGAAGACTTACCAAAGATCCTGAGGTAATTGAAAAAAGTGATGATAAAAAAGTAACTACCGTAACAGTTGCTGTAAATCGTAATTTTAAAAATTCCGAAGGCAAGTATGATTGTGACTTTGTTAGATGTGTCCTATGGGATGGTATCGCAGTTAATACATGTGAATATTGTAAAAAAGGCGATGTCATAGGTATTAAAGGACGTTTACAATCTAGTTCATATGAAGACAAAGATCATAACATTAATTATGTAACAGAAGTAATCGCTGAGCGAGTGACATTCTTATCTTCAACTAAGAAAGAAGAAAGCGAATAAATATATTAAAAATAATAAAGAGTAATATCTTTATTATTTTTGTTTACAGAAAGTAAATAATACCCAAATTAAGAATTTAATCTTTTATACTACAAATAAAGGATGGAGCATTCATGTTAGTAGGAGCAAGATTAAAAAGTGCAAGAATTAATCAGAATATGACTCAAGAGCAATTAGGTAAACTTGTAGGAGTCAGTAAATCAACTATAAGTTTATACGAAAGCGAGAAAAGAAGTCCTAAGCTTGAGACGGTAGTTGAGTTTATTTATATTCTTGGTGTATCTGCAGATTATTTGTTAGGTTCTGATGTTATTGTCGAAGTAAAGAATGCTAGAACTCCTAAATATCGTACTTTTACTAAAGAAGAATGTGAACTTGTTGAATTATTAAGAAAAGATGAATTTGTATACGATATTTTATTTCAAAATGCAAGACGAGGTTATGAAGTAATTAAGCAAAGAATAGGTTAGTTCTTTGTTTTTTTATTCTATTAATCTTTTTACTTCATATATTTTAATGATGAAAAAAGATTTTATTAAAACAATATTTATAATTTTATTACTAACTTTTTCTTTTTATTACGCTAAAAAGATATCTACAGTTTTGATATATAAAAGTTCTTTGATGCAGGAAATTATCGATAATAAAGACAAATATGAAGAAAAAAGTGTTAATGCTATTATCGATGGTGATTATATTACGCCGGGAATTGATGGTTATAAAGTAGCTGGATTAGAAAGCTATTATCAAATGAAAAACGAAGGCGTATTTGATGAAGATAAAATAATTTATGAAAAGGTAGAACCAGAGATAAGTATTGCTAATAACCAAACTCTTATTATTAATAAGGCTAATTCCTTTAAAAGGAAAGTAGCTTTAATTGTTAATAGCAATGAAGAAGTTGAAAATTATATCTTAAAAAATCGGATAAAAGCAAATAAGTTAGTAACTCTTGATACATATAAGAAAAAGTCTATTTTTGAGCAAATTAATTATGATAAAGATTATAGTAGTCTAGAAAAAAAGTTAAAAGAGTATGATATAAATAACGATATATGCGTCTTAAATAATTATAATAGAGAAGATTGTCTTAATGATCACAAGTTTTTAATAGAGCCTACTTATACAATATCAGACAGTTCGCTAATTAAGTCAAATATTAATTCAGGAGATATTATTATGATTGATGATTCTTTATCTTTATCAAGTTTTAAAATTCTTTTACAAAAAATAAGCTATCAAAACCTAAGTATTGATACCTTATCAAGCTTAATATCCGAGAAAAGGTAATATTGATTTATAAATTTTTATTTGATATAATGATGGCACCAGGAAATCTTTTATAAAATGAAGGTGATATCAATGTGTAAAATAAAAATTTTTGGTTTGGGTGGGTTAAACGAAAATGGCAAAAACTGCTATGTCGTTGAAATAGATGATGATATTTTCGTCTTTGATTGTGGTTTAAAATATGCCACAGGAAATCTTTTAGGTATCGATTATATTATTCCTGATTTTTCTTATTTAGTTAAAAATCGTAAGAGAATAAAAGGTGTCTTTATAACTCATGGTCATCAAGAAAATATGGGAGCTGCTACGGATTTAATTTCGCAAATTCCGGAAGTTAAATTATATGCCACAAAGTTTACTAAATTTTGTTTAATGGAATCGGGCATCAAAGAAAGCAATATTATCGAAATTAAGGCTCATAAGAAAATAAACTTTGGTAATGTATCAGTATTTCCTATATCTATATCTCATAGTTCTCCTGATAGTGTTATGTATGTAATAAATACTCCAGATGGAGCTATCTGTTATACTGGCGATTTTTTAATAGATCCTTCCATGATGGGGGCTTATGATAGTGATATTGGTAAAATAGCTTATGTTGGAAAGCAAGGAGTACTTTGTCTTCTTTGTGAATCATCATTTGCAGAAAGACCAGGACATACGTCACCAAAGCATAAACTTGAAGATTTCTTTAAGTATGTAATTAAACATAATGAAAAAAGAATAATTTTTAGTGTTTTATCTGATCATTTATATACGATTAATGAAATATTTAATGCTGCTGCTAGTACTCATCGTAAAATTGTAGTCATGGGTAAGAAATTAAAAAATGTTATTGATTATTCAATTGCTAATAACTATTTAACTGTCGAGGAAGGAATAATTGGTGATTTATCAAATCTTAAAGATCCAGATTGCATAATTCTCGTTAGTGATGATAAGGCGTATCCTTATGCTAATTTAAATAAAATCCTAGGAGGATATGATAAGTTTATCGAACTAAAACCTACTGATACGATTGTCTTTTCGGAACCAAAATATGATAGTAGTGAAAAGATTTTTGTTAAACTGGAAAATGAACTTGCTAAATTTGGTTGTAATGTTATTGATTTGCCAAAAGATTACACAATCTTGCAACATGCTTCTAAAGAAGATTTAATGTTAATGATTAAACTATTAAATCCTAAATATTATATGCCTGTTAAAGGAGAATATCGTTATATGGTAGGTAATGCTAATATAGCATCAATTCTTAATATACCAAGTGAAAATATCCTCTTAAAACAAAATGGTGATTTAGTAGAAATTACGGATAAAAACCTTGAGGATAAATTTGAACATATTAATGTTGATGATATCTTTATTGATGGCAATAGTACTGATGACATTGGCGATTTAGTTATTAAAGATAGAGAAATATTATCAGAAAATGGTATTGTTTTAATTAGTGCCACGGTATCTAAAAAAGATAAAGTTTTATTAGTAGGACCTGAGGTAACAACCAGAGGATTTATCTATGTAAAAGACTCTAAAGAAATGATTGAAGAAATCAAGAAGATATGTGAAGAAGTTATTAAAAATAATATTACGCCAACTTATATTGATTTTAACTTAATCAAGAATCAAATAAGAGATGAATTAGGTAGATATCTTTATAATGAAACCGAATGTAAACCGATGATTATCGCAGTTGTACAAGAAGTATAAAAAGTGTAAAGTCACCCATAATAAAAATGGGTGATTTTTTTGGAAGAAGTAGGCATTGCAAAAGATATATATCAAAATGCTAAAATGGGTGTTTTGGGTATAGATGAAGTTATATACAAAGTTAAAAATAAAAAATTATTAAAAGAAATAAGTAAAGAGAAAAAAGGGTATGATAACGTTTGTGAAATGTGTAAACATTTTTTAGAACGTAAAAAAGAAGAAGTGCCTGAACCTAATATGATGGCTAAAATGGGTTCGGAATTTTTAACTCAAATGAAACTTTTTAAAGATGATAGTGACAAGATTATTATTGATATGATGATTAAAGGCACAGAAAAAAGTCTGACTATCATGGAAAACAAAAAAGAAGAAGCTAAAGATTGTAATATGAAAATTAATAAAATAATTAATAATATGTTAAATGTCTTAAATGAAAGTTTAACAAACTTGAAGAAAATATATAAATTTTACTTTTTTGAAAATTAATTTTCTTGAGGCTTTTACCTTTTTATGCTATTATTAGAATAGGTGAAGGAATATGAAGAAAGTTAACTCAACTGTTTTAGTAGTATTTTCCATGGCACTAGTTTCTATTTTGTGCCTTCTTTTAGGTGCATCATATTCCTATATACTAAGTAATGGTAGTGCTGCGAATACTGAAACTATTAATACAGGTAATTTAAGTGCCAATATTACTATAAGTAATATTAATTATGGAAATATGAAAGCATCATCAGACCAAGATGGTATAGCATCTGGTAATTACGCTACAATAAATATAGAAAAAAATAATCAATATACAGTTTATTATCAATTAAATCTTGAATATACTTCTTCATATACCTCAAGTGCTCTAAATAACTATCTTCCTTTGGAAAATGTTGAAGTAGCATTATTTAAGATAACAGGTAATAGTGTTGATACAGCTAATCCTGTAATGGGACCTATTAGGGTAGCTGATTTACCAGTTGTTAAATGTGATGGTACTGGTGTAGAAAGCGTTGTTAAGGCTCAGTACCAATTATACGTTGGAAAATTTGAAACTGGCAGTCAAAGTGCTAAATATGCATTGAAGGCCTGGGTTGCTGATGATACTGATGATGTCTTTAATGGAAAGACGGTTAGTTTAGATGTAACAATAAATCAAGAACCTTATCGTAGTAAAAGCGTTTATAATTTAACTTTCACTGGTGCAGACGGAGCTGAGCTTTATTTAAATGGCCAAAAAGCAACAAGTGGCAAATTTACTAATATCGTTGAAGGAACATATACTCTTATTGCAAAGAAGGATAATAAGACATATGAGACAACTTTAACAATAAAGACAGGCGATAGTGTTAAACTTGATACTCATTCTCCAGGTGAGCAAGAAGTTAATAGTGCAGTTCAAAAATTAGCTTATGATAATAAAACAACTGTATATCAAATAATTAAGAAAAATCTTGCTATTCAAAACTCTAACAATCTTACTCAATATAAGTTATATAATATGCCAACTTCATACGAACTTAGTGTTAAACCTTCTTTAGATGTACAAGACATTAGTGGAATTAACATTACTCTTAATGATCAAACTGGTGATGTTACATTATCATATACTGCTCCAAGCAGCGTAATGCAATCTGAAGGACCTAATATATTTGAAAGCGTAACACCATCAGTAGAAGTTTCCAGTGGCGATGAGGGTGGTGCTGCTTAATCATGAAATTAAAAAATATAAGTTTATTAACGACGATTTTACTTTTAGTAGCAGTTATTGCTGCTGCCACATATGCTTATTTTAGTGCTAGTATTCAACTAGATGGCAACATTGGTACTGCTATTACAACTGCAGGCATTAAGCCGGCTTTTACTTCAGCTGTTAATGGTGAAATAAATTTGAATATAAATATTGCTGATTTAAATGAAGGCAATATAGGAAATGTTGTTAGCAATGGTAGCTCATCTATTGACGTTTCTCTTTTGGCTGGAGCTGAAAATGGCAATGTAACATGTACTTATGATATTGAATTTGTTTGGGAGGGAGATGCTTATACTGCTACAACAAATCTTCCTGTAACTCAAGAATCAAAAGAAGAAGAGCCTGAACAAAGTAGTAAATCATATCAATTTGAATTGTCTTTGCAAGGAAAAAGCAGCGCAGATGGCACCGAATCAGTTGATAATAGTAAAAACTTACAAGAAGTAAATTTAGATAAATTATCATGGAAAGATGGTAATGAAAAAAAGATTGCTACTGTAGTAGATAAAGCTACTATAAGTAATGCTAGCGCAGATACTCCTACAAAAGTAACATGGACTTTTGAACTTAAATTTTATGTTTTACCAAGTGCTCAAAATAAATTATTAAATAAACAATATAAAGGCCATCTAGTAGTAGCTAACGTAATATGTTGATGGTAGGGGGAAAAGTGTAATGGAAAAAAGAAATGCTATGTTATTAATAGTTATGGCTGTTGCAACTCTTTTAGTTACTGTTGCAGAGACGTCTTTTGCATTTTCAGCATCTACACAAGCAAATATCGGAATGCCTAATACCGAAGAAAAGTCTAAAGGTGTTGCTTCTTTATCAACGTCATATGATAAAGCTGTTAGTGTGACGGTAAATCAAGATTTAGAATCAGTCATTATGGATAGCACTAATGTCAATGTTAAACTTCTCGCTTCTAATGAAGGCGAAATATCAAAGTGTACTTACGATATTATTTATGTATGGAATAGTGCTCCTCATCAAGAATTAGAGGTTACCGATAATACTTTACAAGATAAATATTATATTAAAACCGCTACTGTAGAAAAAGAACTAACGATAAGTGGAAAAGCAAATATTACATTTGGAATTGAAAATAGTTCTGAAGGTACTATTGCCCATTCCTTAAAAGAAACAAACATTGATAAATTCCCTTTATTTAATAGGGGAGATATGGATTACTTCATATTAGTAAATGATGCCGTTATATCAAGTGCAAGTACTAGTAGTCCTACTGAAGTAAATTGGAATTTTGAATTAAAATTTTATAATGTAAATAAAGATCAAAGCCATTTAAATGGAAAAACGTTTGGTGGATATATAACAGTTGATCAAAATAGTATGGAGTGTTAAGTAAGTAAAAAAAGCAATAATATTTGCTTTTTTTTATGTAAATTTTTCATTTTTATTGCTATCTAATTTTAAAATATGGTAATATTTATAGTAGGAGAGTGAAAAGGATGGATAGACATCGATTTGTAACAATTATCTTAGTTTGTATGGTTACGTTGATTGTTACTATAACTGGAGCTTCTTTTGCTTATTTTTCATCAACTTTTAATGTTAGTGATTCTACTGATGTAGGAGCTAGAACTGATGCTGCATCTCCATCTTTTATGTCAACCTCTTCAGGCAGCATAAATATAAGTGTTGAAGATTATCTAATGACTGAATTATTTTCTGATGATAATAATACTTCTGATCAACTAACTGGTTCTGCTAATCTATCAATATATATGACTTCAGCTAAGAATAATGTTGTTAGTACTTGTACATATGATATCATTTTTGTTTGGAATGATGATGCCGACCCATATATCAAAACCCCAGGAGCTTTAAGAGAGTTTACTATTTCTGGTTCAGCAGAAACTAATGCTGATGAAAGAAAACCATCAAGCGATGTTGAAGGTAGTGACAAATTTGAAGTTACTAAAACTAAATTTGGAGAAAAGAATATAGATAATTTAGACTGGAAAACTAAGATGACAGTTGAAAAAGATGATAAAAGCGAAGCAAAAAGAACAATTAAGTATGCCGTTTTAGTAGATGATGCTAAAATTTCAAGCGCATATTTAAGAAATGCTACTTCTGTTAACTGGAATTTCGTAATTAAGTTTTATAATATAAAATTGAATCAAGATACATTAAGAGGAAAGAATTACGGTGGGGTAATTAGAGTAGATAAAGATTCAATTAGATGCTAAGGAGTCAAAATGAAAAAAACAATTTTTGCAACTATAATAATTGCTTGTGTAGCAGTATTTGCTGTAGGTAATATAGCATATTCTTATTTTGGCGCAAATTTAAATATAACTAATAATTTACAATTAGGCGCTATATTTACTGGAGATTATACTCCAGTGTTTACTGCTGAATCAGAAGGAAATTTAATGCTAACAGTTACTGATGCTGATATGCTTTTGGCTAATGTCGACAATAATAATGTGGCTGTTTCAGCAACTGGTAATATTAATGTTACTTTGGATGCTGTAGGTGATGAAAAAAATAGTACAGCAACTTGTACATTTAAGTTTGTTTTTGAAGACTTATCAACAGATGGTAGTGAATATACAAAGTATACACCTTCAGCAAATCTTAATGGTGATAAAGAATTTACTGTAAAAATCCTTGACACTTCTAATGGAAGTAGTGAAGTTGTAGCAGAAAAAAATGTAAGTGAGTTAATTGGTAGTGATAATGTATTAAGTGATAATCTTTCTATTTCAGCAAAAGGTAGTAAAACAACTAAAAATTATCAAGTAGTCGCTTCTATATATAATTTGAATTTAGATCAAACTGGAATAAAGAACAAAAAGTTTGGGTTTAAGATAGAAACCCAAGCCGTTGAATGTAAAATAGACGGGAGCGAATAATGAATAGAAAAAGAATAATTTGGTTAGTTATTGCACTTTTGGTGATACTTGTCAGTGTTTCAGTAGCAACTTATGCTTATTATGTTGGTAAAGAGTTATATTTAGGAACATTTGATGTGGATATTGAAACTAAAGGAGTAGATATTCTACAATTTGATTCTAGCGAAGATGTTTCTTTTTTAGCTGATGCCGATAATTTTTCAAAAAATGATGGTCATGATGTTTCTGGTGAAGGTATAATAGATATTGATTTAACTACTACTAAGAAAGAAACAAAATATTGTTATGAAGTAAGTTTTAAGTTTCCTGATGAACAAGTATTTGATTATTCAGAGTTTGGAAGACCTGAGTTAATACTAGATATTTATAAAAAGACTGATAATGAAGAATATAAGAAAGTAATTGATAATCTTGATATAACTACTTATACAGGAACTATTAAAGTTCCTACAGAAAAAGCCGGAAATAAATATCAAAATGAAATAAGTACTATAAAAAATGTAGAAAAAAAGGATAGTTGGAAAGCTGTCGTAACATATAAATACTTTCCTGATGTTTATCAAGGCATAAATGACTCTAAAGAGTATAATTCTGCATTAAAGGTAAATATAGTTAAATGCCAAGAGGTTGATAAATAAAATGGGTATTGTTTTAAGTTTTATCGCAGGTATATCTTTCTTCGGAGGATATATTTTATCTAATACATTAAAAAGTAAAAAAGTAGTAAGCGTAATATCTGTTTCGCTTGCTTTTGTTGTGCTTATAAACTTAATATTAATTGATATTTTCCCTGATATTATGACTTTTTTAATATCTGACTTTTCATTTAAAAATTTAATAATAACTTTATTATTTACTCTTATTGGGCTTGGTTTTCTTTTAATATTAGATTGTTTTGTTCCTCATCATAATCATGAACACCATGAAGTAAGAGATAATCTTAAAGAACATAATGAACATATCGAACATATTAGTAAAATATCAATTTTAGCTCTTATTTTGCACAATGTTATCGAGTGTATGGTGTTATGCCTCCTTACTAAAGAATCACTACCTAAAGGTCTTTTAATGATGTTAGTAATATGTCTTCATAATATACCTCTAGGATTACAAATTGGAAGTGGACTACATAAAAATAAAATAGGTTATCTAACTATTTTAAGTTTATCTGGTTTAGTCGGCGGTCTATGTGGTATCTTTATTGATAGCATTCCAGAGATAATAGAGCAAAGTATTTTATGCTTTACTTTAGGCATGCTTTTATATCTTCTTGTTTTTGAATTATCTAAGGAAATGTACAATAATCGTAATAATAAATACTCATTATATGGTATAATTACAGGAGTTATAGTAATTATTATTATAAATTCTATAGCAGCTGGTTTATAAGGAGACTAACTATTAAAAGTCAAGACCTTTTAATAGAAAGTTATAAATTGGAAAGAAACCCATGCCAAAAAGAT
>CANPXU010000018.1 GCA_947586825.1 uncultured Bacilli bacterium
TCTAAAGTTCAAAAACTTATTGATAAGGTTAATGGTGTAACTAGAGAAAACTTAACAGGTATTAGAGTTGTAAGAGCTTTTAATGCTGAAGATTACCAAGAAAATAGATTTGCCGAGATTAATGATAATCTAACAAATACACAACTATTTAACCAAAGAGTATTTGCCGTTATGAATCCGATTATGAATCTTGTTATGAATTCGCTTTCTTTAGGTATCTATTTTATTGGAGCCTTCTTAATTGAAAGATCAATGATGGCAGATAAGATAGCTATGTTTAGTAATGTTGTAGTATTTACTAGCTATGGAATGCAAGTAGTCATGTCATTCTTAATGCTTGCTATGATCTTTATGATTTTACCAAGAGCAAGTATATCTGCCAAAAGAATTAATGAAGTCTTAGATGAAGAATTAACTATTAAAGATGGTGATTTTGATGAAGATACTTCCGAAAAAGGTGTTGTAGAGTTTAAAAATGTTTCATTTAAATATCCTGATGCCGATGAATATGTTTTAAAAGATATTTCCTTTAAAGCAAACAAGGGAGAAACTATCGCTTTTATTGGATCTACAGGATCTGGTAAATCCACTTTGATTAACTTAGTACCTAGATTTTATGATACAACTGATGGTGAAGTTTTAGTTGATGGAGTTAATGTTAAAGATTATAAGTTATCAACCCTTCATAATAAGCTTGGATATGTTTCGCAAAAAGCCTTTATGTTTAATGCTAGTGTTAAAGAAAATGTTGCCTATGGTGATAATGGTAAGGGAGAAATATCTTTAGATAAAGTAAGAGAAGCTATCAATATTGCTCAAGCATCTGACTTTGTTGAAAAGATGGATGGCAAGTATGATGCTAATATTGCAAGGGGCGGCACTAATGTTTCGGGTGGTCAAAAACAAAGGCTTTCTATTGCTAGAGCTGTAGCAAGAGACCCAGAAATATATATTTTCGATGATACTTTCTCTGCTCTTGATTTTAAGACTGATGCTGAACTTAGAAAAGCTTTAAGAGGTTATACTAAAGATGCTACTAATATAATCGTAGCCCAAAGAATTGGTACTATTATTAATGCTGATAAAATTATTGTATTAGATAAAGGTAAATGTGTTGGTATGGGTACTCATAAAGAATTATTAAAAAATTGTGAGGTATACCGTGAAATAGCTTTATCACAATTATCAAAGGAGGAATTAGAAAATGCCTAGACCAGGAAGAATGCCTGTGGAAAAAGCAAATGATTTCCCTAAAGCAATTAAAAGAGTATTAAAAAGTATGAAAAGATGGCATTATATTGTTATTGCTTCCGTCTTTTTAGCAGCCTTAGGCTCTATTATTTCCTTAGTTGCTCCGAATAGAATATCTGATATAGCAACGGCTATTCAAAAAGGTTTAGTACCTAAAACGGAAAAACTATCCGAAATAATGGAAGGCGCTATGGCAGGCTTTGAAGACCAAGAATATATGAGTGGGATAATGCCTGAAATAATGACTTCAACTGATATAAGTGATGATGATAAAGCTAAATTCCAAGAAGTAATGGCTAGTATGGCTACTGTCTCAGATGAAGAAAAAACTTCATTAGTATCATCAATACCAGATTCAATATTTATTAAACTTATTCAAGAAGTAAATATTGACGGCACAACCATAAGCAAAGAAGATAGTCTTAATACGATAAAGATATTAAGTTCTATTAATATGGATAATCAAGAAGAAGCTATTGCTAAGTTTGATAGCTTACCTAAGAGTGTATATAATGTTGTTAAACCACAAATGGATTTAACTTATATTAAAAAGTTAGCTATTTTCTTAGTAGCATTATATCTTATAAGTGCTTTATTTTCTTTTATTCAACATTTTGCTTTGAGTACTGTCTCTAATCGTTTTGCTCAAACATTAAGAAAAGATATATCCATTAAAATTAATAAATTACCTCTTAGATATTTCGATACTCATGAGATGGGTGATGTTTTATCAAGAGTAACTAATGATGTTGATGCTATTAGTATGCATTTAAATAATAGTTTAGCAGCTTTAGTTAGTGCTATTACCTTATTCGTTGGTTCAGTTATTATGATGTTCTATACAAATGGAATTATGGCTATTACGGCGATTCTTGCCTCAGTAATAGGCTTTGCCGGTATGATTTTAATACTTGCTAAATCCCAAAAGTATTTCAATCAAAAGCAAAAAGAACTAGGTAACTTAAATGGCCATATTGAAGAAATATATTCTGGCCATAATATTGTTAAAGCTTATAATGGGGAAGAAACGGCCTATAAGGAATTTAATAGACTAAATAAAAATCTATATAACTGTAATCAAAAGAGTCAATTCTTATCAGGCCTTATGCCTTCGATGATGAGCTTTATTGGTAACTTTGGCTTTGTAGCTGTTTGTATTGTAGGAGCTATTCTAGTAATTAATAATGTCATTGAATTTGGAGTTATTATTGCTTTCATTATATATGTTAGATTATTTACTAGCCCCCTTACCCAAATTGCTCAAGGAATGAATGGCCTTCAAGCAACTGCTGCAGCTTCTGAAAGAGTATTTGAATTCTTAGATGAGGAAGAAATGCCTAATGAAGATGATTTAGATAAAAAACTTGCTTTAGAAGATGCTAAAGGTAATATCGAATTTAAACATGTTAAGTTTGGTTATGACAAATCAAGAACCATTATTAAAGACTTTAGTATAGATGTTAAATCTGGCCAAAAGATTGCTATCGTAGGTCCTACAGGAGCAGGTAAAACTACACTTGTGAATCTTCTTATGAAATTCTATGACATCGATGAAGGCGATATCATTATTGATGGTATATCTACTAAAGAACTAAAAAGAGAAAACATCCATCGTTTATTTACTATGGTACTTCAAGATACTTGGTTATTTGATGGAACTGTTAGAGATAATATAAAGTTTAATAGAGAAAATATTAGCGATGAAGAAATATGGAATGCTCTTAAAGTCGTAGGAGTTGATCATTATGTTAAAACTCTACCTGGTGGTTTAAATGCTAAACTTGATGATAGCGAGTCTGTATCAAATGGTCAAAAACAACTTCTTACAATCGCTCGTGGTATGATTGAAGATGCACCATTCTTAATACTTGATGAAGCTACAAGTAATGTAGATACTAGAACGGAAGAATTAGTTCAAAAAGCTATGGATAAATTAACGATAGGAAGAACTTCATTTATAATTGCCCACAGATTATCAACAATCAAAAATGCTGATGTAATCCTTGTTATGAGGGAAGGCAATATTGTTGAACAAGGAAGCCATGATGAACTAATTGCTAAAAATGGTTTCTATGCTGAACTTTATAATTCTCAATTTAGTAAAGTAACTGAATAAGCTATCTAGAAAAACTAGATAGTTTTTATATAAATTATTTTATGTAGAAATAGATATTAACTTTGATATGGTATAATATTAATGAGATATAACTCAATAACGGGGGAGTAAAATGAAATTAATACCTATAACTTATCATGGTAAGCAATATCCTTTTTATATTAAAAGTGAGATTGATGAAATCGCAGGACATCTAGATAAAGAGAAAATTGAACCTACAAGGCGATATTCGCTTCATACCGAATATGCCCATATGAAAAGGAAACTTGATTCAGATAAAATAAAGAGATACTCAGTGATAAGAATATCTAAAAATGGCGTGCCTAAACTATGGTTTAATAAAACTTGGGCGGAGGAATTTGCTGACTTTATCATAGAACTAGTAGGTAAAAATCCTTCTCCCGACATAATTGAAATACATCCTCCTTTTAATGACTATTGCCATAATATGGATGAATTTTTTAATATTTATGAACGATTTGAAAAAATAATTGCTAAAGTATTTCCCAATACCGATATTTTAATTGAAAATAGATGTGGAACTTTTTATACCGGAGGATCATTTTTAATAAGTAATGTTCAAAGTATAATGGAGTTTCTAGATAATCTTTCAAGAAGAAATTTAAAGCTTAAAATGGTTTTAGATTATCCTCAAGTGTTTAGTGCTGAAAAAATAAATATGGATAATATTAAGCTAGATAAAATTATTGATTTTAATAAGAGACTAAAACCATATCTTCATTTAATAAAGGGAATTCACCTATGGGGAAAAAGAAAAAATAATACTGATACTAAATGGACCCCTCATACAGGAGATTTAAATACTTTTTTTAGTTATGATTTTGATTTGAAAAATGAATTTCTAAAATCGATAATGGAAACTTTTGATGATACAGAAAGGCGTTATTTTGTTCCTGAAGTTAATAGCACCGAAGAAGACTTAGAGTCAATTATTAGTGATTTAGTAGCTTTTGGAGCAGAATTCCCTATTGAAAAAGTTGAAGAAGATGATTATGATTATAAAATGGTTCAAGCCCTAGTATGGAAAGAAAGAAAAGCTTATTTTGATATTTATGATTCTAAGAAAAAGACGGAAGAGTTAATTCCTGTTACAGAAATAAAGAAAATTGCAAAAGGACTTCATCGCAGATGTATAGGCTATAAAAATCTTAAAACTTCTGAACATGAGCTATGTAGTGAGCATAGTATAGTGCCTGATAATATTAGGCAGTGTATAAGCTGCCGGAGTAAAGATGTATTTTCTTATTGTGCTATGTGTAAGGGAGATAATTGCCACAATAAATCCTTAGATGCGAAAAATTACTGTGATGAACCACACTATGTTTATTTAGCGTATTTTGCTAAGGATAAAATTAAAGTAGGAACTTTATATCATAAAAGAACTATTTCAAGGCTCGAGGAACAAGGAGCACCATTTGCCTTCCGAATAGCTAAGGCTCCATCTGGTAAAATAGCTAGAATAATTGAACACGAAATTGTGAAAATGGGTTATGCGGAAGCTGTTAATTCAAGCTTTAAAGCAAATCATATATTAATAGATAATGACAAAGAAACTATTATTGAAATATTAAATGAAAATATTAACAAAATTAAAGAAAATATCTCTAGTGATTTAAAGAAATATTTTATTCCGATAGAAGAATATGATGATTTAGATAAAGTAGAGAAAATTAAAGAAGAGCTTGTTAAAGGAAGCTATGAACAACCAACTTTATTTGGAGTATCAGAAGTACATTTTGAAATAGAAAGGATAACACCTTTCTTTGAAGATATGCATGTAGTAGGAGCTTTAGGTAGTTTAGTATTTTTGAAAAAAGATAATAAAAACTATTACTTTAATACTAAAGAACTAATAGGCTATGAAATAGAAAGTATAATGTAAATGTAAAATAAATCTCTTGAAGATATAATGTAAATTATTTAATATTAGAATAGAGACACTTTTTAATTTAGATTAGGGAGGGATATTTATGATATATACAAAGAAAACGGCGCTTGCAATGCAAATAGCATACAGAGCCCATGCTGGTCAAGTTGACCATAGTAATGTGCCATATATTTTTCATCCTATGCATGTAGCAGAGCAAATGGCAACGGAAAGAGAATGTATAGTAGCTTTACTTCATGATGTCGTCGAAGATACAAGCGTTACCATAGAATTTTTAGCTCATTATTTTGATGAAGAAGTAATTGAAGCCTTAAAACTTTTAACTCATGATAAAAAGGATAAATACTTTGATTATATTAAGAAAATAAAACCTAATCCTATAGCTAGAAAAGTAAAACTCGCAGATTTAAAACATAATAGTACTACCTCAAGACTTAATAAAGTAACTTTTAAAGATGTAGCAAGACTAATCAAATATCGTCGAGCTATTAATTATTTAAGTAGTAAGTAGGAGTATTATGGAATATTTTGATGTTTTAAATGAAAAAGGTTCTTTTACTGGTGAAGTAAAAAGTAGAGAAGAATGTCATAGCAAAGGACTATGGCATAAAGCAGTAGTACTTTTCGTCTTAAGCACTGATAATAGTAAAGTATTGCTTCAACAAAGAAGCAACAATAAAAAACTTTGGCCGGGTCTTTGGGATATAACATCTGGTGGTCATGTTCTAAAAGGAGAACTTGGCTGGGAAGCAGTTTTGCGGGAGACTAAAGAAGAAATCGGTATTGATATAAACAAAGATGAAATAGAGTTTATTGGCTCTACCATTTCTGAAAATATAAAAGATGATATTATAAATCGTCATTTTAACGAATATTATATTGCTCATAAAGATATTGACATAAAAGATATAACTTTAGATGAAGAAGAAGTTCAAGATATTAAATGGTTTACTAAAGAAGAAATTCAAAAACTTATAAATGATAATTATAATAGTCTTACAGAAAAAGCAGATTGCTGGCAATATTTGTTGAAATATTTTGATATTATGGATAAAAGAAGTAATTCCTAAATAAATGTGGTAAAATATAGGCAAGAAAGCAGGTCTAAATGAAAAATAAAATTATATCTATTATAGTTGAAGTAATAGTACTATTCTTACTTTGGTATATTATGCTACCACCATTAAACCTTAGTGCACCAGAGTTTTGGTCATTCCTTTTATTTGTGGTATTCTTTACCGCTGTGATTTTCTTGCCATCAGCATTCCTTGAATTATTTAAAAAGCAAAAAATTAATAAAATGCCTAAGATTGTAATCTGGGTTTTTGAAGCTGTCGCAGGCTTTGCCATTTTATTAGTTATCGTAAATGTAATTTGTTCACCTTTATTTAGTTCATCAAAATATGCTAACCGTATTAGTGTCGATGAAACTAGAGAATTTACGGAAGATGTAGCTCCTGTTGATTTTACTAAAATACCTCTTTTGGATAAAACAAGTAGCCAAAAACTTGGTGATCGTAAGATGGGTCAAGCTACAGAATGGGTTAGCCAATACTATGTAAGTGATTTATATACGCAAATTAATTATAATGATTCAATTATTAGAGTAACACCAATTGAATATGCTGATATAATTAAGTATTTTACTAACCGTAGTTCAGGTATTAAAGGTTATATAACTGTTAATTCAGTAACCGGGGAAGCAAGTTTAGTTAAATTAGATAAAGGTATGAAATATATGCCTAGTGCTTACTTCTTTGAAAATTTATATCGTAAACTTCGTATTAAATATCCTACTGCTATCTTTGATGAAGCTAATTTTGAAATCGATAATGAAGGTAATCCATATTGGATAGTGCCTACGGTTAAATATAGTGGCATAGGTCTTAGAAAAGAAATAAAAGATGTTATTATCTTAAATCCTATTACGGGAGAATCTAAAAAATATGCTGTAGAAGATGTACCTACTTGGGTAGATCATGTATATTCAGCTTCTTTAATTGAGGAACAACTTAATGATTGGGGAAGTTATAAAGATGGTTTCTGGAACTCTATCTTTGGTCAAAAGAATGTTGTTAATACTACTGAAGGATATAATTACTTAGTCTTAAATGATGATGTTTATTTATATACGGGTATAACTTCTGTATCTACTGATGAAAGTAATTTAGGTTTTGTTCTTGTTAATATGCGTACTAAAGAAACTCACTATTATAGTGCTCCCGGAGCTGAAGAGTTTAGTGCTATGGCTTCTGCCGAAGGTTTAGTTCAAGAAAAGGGTTATGAAGCATCATTCCCGCTTCTTATTAATTTAAACAATAAACCAACATATTTGTTAAGCTTAAAAGATGATGCTGGTCTTGTTAAGATGTATGCCTTTGTTGATGTTGCTGACTACCAAAAAGTTGTTGTTAATGATTCATCTTTAGGTATTGAAGCAGCCGCGAAAAAGTATTTAAGTGAAGTTAAATTCGATACAACTGATTCTAAAATACTTGAAAAGAATATAACAATTAAATCTGTTAGAGATGCTATTATGGATGGTAATACTTACTACTATATTGAGGATACTGAAGGTATGTTATTTGTAGCATCTATCAAGGTAGATAGTTTATTATTACCATTTATAAAAACCGGAGATACTTATAAAATAAGCTATCAAGAAGATGCTGTTAATAATATTGTATCAATTGGAGAAGTAGAATAATGGATACAAAAGATATTAAAAGTGCTCTAGAGCAAATGCAAGAAAAAATGACTATATTAGGGAGGTCACTTTGACACTGATAAATTAACTAGAGAGTTAAAAGAGTTAAAAGAGCAAACCCTCGCTCCAGGGTTTTATGATGATATAAAACTATCTACAGAAGTTAATATTAAAATAAGTAATATTCAAAAAGAACTTGAGGATTATAATAACCTTTTAGAAAAAATTAATGCATCTTTAGAACTTATTGAACTTGTAGAACCAAGTGAAATTGCTGATCTTGAAAAAGCCATCGATGAACTTGAACTTAATACTTACTTAAGTGGTGAGTATGATGATTTAAATTGCTTTTTAGAAATTCATTCTGGCGCCGGTGGAACAGAAGCTTGTGATTGGTGCCAAATGCTTGCAAGAATGTATGAAAGATTTTTCGAAAAGAATAATTATAAGTATGAAGTTATAGATTCCCAAGAAGGTGAAGAAGCTGGCTATAAATCCATTTTTATGAAAGTAACGGGGCCTCATGCTTTTGGTTATCTTAAAAGAGAGGGCGGAGTTCACCGCTTAGTTAGAATATCACCTTTTGATTCTAATAAAAGAAGGCATACTTCTTTTGCGTCTGTTAATGTTACACCTGAATTTGTTAAAGATTGTAATATAGAAATAAATGAAAAAGATTTAAAGATAGATGTCTTTCACTCTTCGGGAGCCGGAGGACAATCCGTTAATACATCAAATTCAGCGGTTAGAATTACCCATTTACCTACGAAAATAGTAGTTAGTGTTCAAAATGAAAGAAGTCAGTTAAAAAACAAAGAAATTGCTATGAATATCTTACAAAGTAAGTTATATGCCATGAAACTTGCTGAGCAAGAGGAAAAGATTGGCGAATTTAAATTAAATGATAGTATTAACTTTGGTAGCCAAATAAGAAGCTATATTTTAGAGCCCTATAAACTCGTTAAAGATAATAGATCTAATTTTGAAAGCAATGAACCTGATAAAATCTTAGATGGAGAGATTTTACCACTTCTTGAATATAATTTAAAAAATATTAAGTAATATCTTGATTTAATATGTTTGCATAAGTATAATACAAGTGTTTAACGAAGGGGATACAATTGAAAAAAGTTATAGATACACTTAATAAATATTTATCCACAAGTGATGTAGTAATTGCTTGCATATCCGGAGGCCCTGATTCAATGTGTCTTCTTTCTTTGCTTGAGAAAATAAAAGGCCTTAATATAATACTTGCTCATGTTAATCATAAAGTTAGAAAAGAAAGTGATGATGAGGAAAAGTATTTAAGAAAATATGCCAAAGATCATAATATGGTTTTTGAACTTTTAACTATCAAGGGTTACTCTAGTGATAACTTTGAGGCTGAAGCTCGAAAGAAAAGATATATCTTCTTTAATGAACTATTAAATAAATATAAAGCTAAATACATTATTACAGCCCATCATGGTGATGATTTAGTAGAAACTATTCTAATGCGTTTATCACGAGGTAGCTCTTTAAGCGGTTATGCAGGAATAGTATATGAAGATGGTAAATATTTAAGACCTTTATTACTTACTACTAAAGATGAAATAATAAAATATAATAAAGATAATAATATAACTTATTTTAATGATTATACTAATGATGAAGATAATCATACTAGAAATAGATATCGTCATAAAATACTTCCTCTTTTAAAAGAAGAGAATCCTAAACTCCACGAAAAGTATTTTGAATTTTCTAAAGAACTAAATGAGTGTGATAAATATCTTAAAAGATATATTAAGAGTTTAAATGTTATAAAAGATAATTATATTGATATAAAAAGCTTTTTAGAACTTGATGAATTTATTCAAAGAAAGATTATTGAGGATTATATTGGGAATATTCAAAAAACAAGACAGTTTGAAGTATCTAAAAAAACTGTTGAAGATATCTTAAAGGTAATTAAGAATAATAAAAGTAATATTAAATATTCTTTAAAAGATAATCTGATAGCTAAAAAGGCCTATAATAAGTTTGAAATTATAGTAAATACTTTAAAAGAAGATTATGAAGAGGTTTTTTCACATAGTTTTCAAAATAATATGTTTAAAATAAAGGAAGTTTCTAAAGGAAAAAATAATGATAACTATGTTGTAAGACTTAATAGTAAAGAAATAACACTTCCTCTTATAATAAGAAACAAAAGAGAAAAAGATGCTATGGATGTTAAAAACTTAGGGCATAAAAAAGTGAAAGATATCTTTATTGATTGTAAGATTGATATTGATGAGCGAAGCTCTTGGCCTATAGTGACTGACAGCAAGGGGATAATATTATGGATTCCCGGCATTAAAAAAAGTAAATTTGTTAAAGACAAAAATGAAAAGTATGATATAATACTTTCTAGCGAAAGGAAAAGTGGCAATGAATAACGTCAAAAAGAATAATAAATTTAGAAGTTTTGCTCCTTATTTAGTCCTTTTTATAATAATCGGAGCAATTGTATTAGTAGCTAATTTTCAAGGCGATTCTGTTCATGAAATAAAAACAGGTACCCTTATTAAATATATTGAACAAGGAAAGGTAACAGAAATTGAGATTACTCCTAAGAGTGATGAATCCGTTTACTATGTTGAAGGTAAGTTAAAGGGCTATGATGAAGATGAAAGCTTTGAGACTATCGTATCAACTCCTGAAATGGAATCTTTAACGGGCTTAATTAAAGAATATGAAATCGAAAAATATAGTACTAATAAAGATCCTGGTTCAGGATGGTTAGTTCCTTTCTTACTTAACTATTTACCTATTTTCATAGTTATTATCGTAGGATATTTGTTATTTGCTAAGTTATCTGCTTCCAATAGAGGGTCTATGGACTTTGGCCGTAGTAAAGCACGACTTAGTGATGATAAAGATAAAAAGACTTTTGCTGATGTAGCAGGTTTAAAAGAAGAAAAAGAAGAAGTTGCTGAATTAATAGACTTCTTAAAAAATCCTAAAAAGTTTACAAGATTAGGAGCAAGAATACCAAAGGGGGTTTTACTAGTAGGTCCTCCGGGAACTGGTAAAACTTTACTTGCAAAAGCTATTGCTGGGGAAGCTAATGTACCGTTTTATTATATAAGTGGTTCTGATTTCGTTGAACTATTCGTAGGTGTTGGAGCATCTCGTGTTCGTGATATGTTCAAGGAAGCTAAAAGAACTGCACCATGTTTAATATTTATTGATGAAATAGATGCTGTAGGTCGTCAAAGAGGAACGGGTATTGGTGGTGGACATGATGAAAGAGAACAAACTTTAAACCAATTACTTACAGAAATGGATGGCTTTGGTGCTAATGAAGGTATTATTATAATTGCTGCAACTAATAGACCTGATGTTCTTGATAAAGCTTTACTTCGTCCAGGTCGTTTTGATAGACAAGTAACAGTTAATTTACCTGATGCCAATGAAAGAGAAGCAATACTTAAAGTACATGCTAAAAACAAGATATTTAATGAAGATGTTAATCTTAAAAATTTAGCATCAAGAACACCAGGATTTTCAGGAGCTGATCTTGAAAACTTACTTAATGAAGCAGCTTTACTTGCAGTAAGACGAGATCGTGATAATATTTCAATGGATGAGATAGATGAAGCAACCGATAGAGTTATTCTAGGACCTGCGAAAACAACAAGAAAGATAACTGATAAAGAGAAGAAACTCGTTAGCTTACATGAAGCAGGACATGCTGTTATTGGTTTAAAACTTGAAGATGCGGAAGTTGTTCATAAAATAACAATTATTCCCCGTGGTTTTGCTGGCGGTTATACCATGATGCTTCCTAAGGAAGATAAAATATCAGTTAGAACTAAATCCGAAATGCTTGCTCAAATAACCGGACTTTTAGGAGGCCGTGTTAGTGAAGAACATTTCTTACATGAAATGTCTACGGGAGCATCTGATGACTTTAAGAAAGCTACTAGACTTGCTCGTAGTATGGTTACCGAATATGGTATGTCTGATCTTGGACCAATGCAATATGAAGAAAAAGATCAAGATGTATTCTTAGGAAGAGATTATACTAAATCAAGAAATATATCTGATCAAGTAGCTCTAGAAATTGATAGAGAAACACGTAAGATAATCGAAGAATGTTATGAAAAAGCCCAAAAATTAATTGTTGATAATGAAGCTTTAGTAGTACTTTTAAGCGATGCTTTAATGAAATATGAAACATTAACTAAAGAACAAATTGACTCTTTGGTAGAAAATGGTACAATAGAAGCAATTGATACATTGGAACCAGAAGAGAAAAGTGCTTCTGAAAACGAAGCAGAAGACAAAGAAGAAAAGAAAGAAAATAAAAAGAGAAAAGGAGATGAAGAATAATGAAAGATGTATTAGAAGTTATTTTATTAGTAGTTTCTGTATTACTAATAGTTATTGTATTACTTCAAAGCAACAAAGCTAGTGATGCTTCCAATATTATTACCGGTGGAAATGAAGCCTTATTCAAAAACATGAAGGAAAGAGGCCTAGAATTATTCATCTCAAGACTTACTTTATTTTTAGGAATTCTATTCTTTGGTATATCATTTGTAATATTCTTAATGAGTAATATGAACTAATTGTATAGAAGCGACACCAAGTCGCTTTTTAAATTGAAAAAAAACATATACTGCTATATAATTAAACTATGAAAGATAGAAATAATCGTGGTTTTACTTTAATAGAACTATTAGTTACTTTATCTATAGTAGCAGCCTTATCTGTTGTTATGGGTGTAGGAGTTAATAATGTTATAAATAGTACTACTAAGGCTGATTATGCCGAAGCTTTTAAAGAACTTTTTAAGAATGCTAATATATATTTAGAATATAGTACAAGTACGTGTAATCTTGATACATCTAGAACTTGCAATGTTACTTTATCAGAATTAGTAAGAGCAGGCTTAGTTGATAGTGATTATTATAATAAACGTAATCCTTATAAAAAAAGTGGTAATTTTGTTGCAAGTGATACAATAGTTGTAACTTTAAATAATGGAAGAAAGACGGCAAAATATTCTAATACATCTTGTGGAGAATTAAATAGTGAAAATGTACAAAAATTTGATCATTGGGGTGAATGTTAATGAAAGATAAAATTCTAGAAGTTTTAAAAGATCAAACAAAAGGGCTTGATTTAATAGAAATTAATGACTTATTAGGCTTTACTACTGTTGAAGAATATAAAGCTTTAAGAAAAGAAATAATGGAACTTGTTTCATCAGGAGATATTCATAAAAGTAAAAAAGACAAATTTATTTTGATGGAACATTGTTCTTCTTTACTCACAGGTGTAATTCATATTAATAAAAAAGGCAATGGTTTTGTTGATACTAAATATGATTATGATACTTTTGTGGCTAGAGAAAATCTAAATGGTGCTGTTGATGGTGACTATGTAGAAATAGATGTCCATAACGATGAAGGAATAGTAGTTAATATCTTAAAAAGAGACATTTCTGTTTTAGTTGGTGAAATAGTTAAGAAACATAATAAACTTGCTTTTGAACTTGATGATAAGAAAAAAGACATTAGAGTAGAAATTACTAAAGAGACTTTAGACAGATGTGTTGAGGGTCATAAAGTAATTGTTAAAATAATAAAAGAATTAGATACTAATTATTATTTAGGAAAAGTTATTAATATCATTGGTCATAAAAACGACCCAGGAGTTGATATTTTAGCTATTGCAGCAAATCATGGTATTTATTTAGATGTTTCTGATGCTGTTAAAGCAGAAGTTAATAATCTTCCTATGGAAGTATCTGAAGAAGATAAAAAAGATCGTCACGATCTTCGTGATAAAGTTATCTTTACTATTGATGGTGATGATACTAAAGATATTGATGATGCTATCTCTATTGATAAAGAGGGGGATAACTACCGTTTAGGAGTTCATATTGCCGATGTATCTCACTATGTAAGAGAAAATACCGCTTTATATGATAGTGCTTATGAAAAAGGAACTTCTTCTTATCTTGCGGATACCGTTTTGCCTATGCTTCCCCATGAGCTTTCTAATGGTATATGCTCACTTAATGAAGGGGCAGATAGACTAGCTATAACATGTGAAATGCTTATTGATAGCAGGGGAAAAGTAATAGACCATGATATATATCCTTCCGTAATTAATAGTAAAAAGAAAATGACTTACAAGAATGTTAATAAAATTCTTGTTGATAATGAAGTGCCTGAAGGTTATGAACCATTTAAAGATAAACTTATCTTAATGGAAGAACTTGCTCAAATACTTAGAAAAGCAAAAATAGCTAAGGGTTATATTAACTTTGAACTAGATGAAGCTAAAGTAATTCAAGATGAAACTGGTAAAGCAATCGACATTGTTAAAAGAGTTACTTCTTTAGGTGAGAACTTAATCGAAGATTTTATGGTTATTGCTAATGAAACAGTAGCTACCCATATTGAGAATATGGACTTACCATTTGTATATCGGGTACATGGCACTCCTAAAGAAGAAAAAATTACCGAATTTTTGAATTTAGTAAAAGTATTAGGCTATTCTATTTCAATTGATACTAAAGATATTACGCCGATTACGATGCAAGATATCCTAAAAGCTTTAGAGGATAAAAAAGAGTATAAAATACTTAGTGATATGCTTTTAAGAAGTATGAGAAAAGCCATTTATAGTGCCAATAATATTGGTCACTTTGGACTTGCTAGTAAATGCTATACGCATTTTACTTCTCCTATCAGAAGATTCCCAGATTTAATGGTCCACACTTTACTACATAAATATTTATTTGAGCATAAACTTGATATGGAAACCATAAGATATTATGAAAGCTATTTGCCTACTGCTTGTGATAACGCGTCTGAAAGAGAAATTGAAGCTCAAGAAGCTGAAAGAGAAGTACTTGATATGAAAATGGCTGAATATATGACTGATCATATTGGAGAAGAATATGAAGGTATAATAACAGGGGTTACCAACTTTGGTATGTTTGTAGAACTACCAAACTTAGTAGAAGGTTTAGTTCATATATCCACTTTAGATGGTTTTTATAACTATGTTCCTGAAATATTATCACTTGTAAGTGAAAATAATATAAAATATACGATTGGAGATACGGTTAAAGTTAAAGTTACAGGAGCTTCCAAAGAAGCAAGAACTATTGACTTTGAACTAGTAAAAGATAAACAAGATGATAGAGATAAAGAATAAAAAAGCTTATTTCAATTACTTTATTGAAGAAGAATATGAAGCTGGTATCGTTCTTTCAGGAACAGAAATAAAAAGTATTAGAAAAGGCTCTGTAGATATCAAAGATAGTTATATAAGAATTAAAAATAATGAAGCATTTATTATTAATATGTATATAGCTAAATATGAGGTAGGAGAGTTTTATAATCATGATGAATATCAAGAAAGAAAACTTTTACTTCATAAAAATGAAATTAAGAAACTAAAAGATAAAGTAGCTATTGATGGACTTACTTTAATACCTATTAAAGTATATATCAAAAAAGGCTATGCTAAAGTTTTAGTAGGAGTATGTAAGGGCAAGAAAATATACGATAAGAGAGCTTCAATCAAAGAGAAAGATTCAAGGAAAGTAGATAGACAAAATTATATTTAAATGATATGATTGTTAAGGTGATAGAGTATGAAAAGGCTAGGCAAAAAACAAAAATTTATAATTAGTTGTAGCATTGTTGCAGTGCTTTTAATTGCTATAATAATTGTAGCGGTAGTACTCTTAACAAAAGATGATAAAAAGGATGTTAAACCAAAAGAAAAAGAACAAATAAGTAAGCCAAAAGAAGAAGAAAAAGAAGAAATAAGCATCATTAATTTAAACTCTGATTCTCGTCCTTTTGCTGTTATGATAAATAATATTAATGAGGCAAGATTGGTTCAATCAGGTATATCAAAAGCCTATATAGTTTATGAACTTTTAGCCGAAGGTGGTATTACAAGATTAATGGCGGTTTTTAAAGATGCTGATGTTGGGAAATTAGGATCTATAAGAAGTGCTAGAGATTATTATTTAGACTATGCTATGGAAAATGATGCTATCTATGTTCACTGGGGATGGTCTCCTCAAGCTCAAATAGATATTCCTACATTAGGTATAAATAATTTAAATGGTCTGTATGATCAAGGCTTTTATCGTTTATCACCTGGCGAGTATCCTGCAGGTCTTGCATATGAACATACAGGCTTTACTAATATGGATAATCTTAAGGCTGTTGCCGAACAAAAGGGTTATCGCATGACTTCCGATAAAGCTCCTTTATTAAGCTATTCTGCTAAATCAGTTGATTATTCAAAAGAAAAATCATATACAGATGCTACCAATGTTGTTTTAACCTATTCAAATTATACACAAGTAACATATCAATATGATGCTGAAAATAAAAACTATAAGAGAATAAATCTTAATAATCAAGCTAATATTGACCATGAAACTGAAAAACAAGTAACAGCCAAGAATATTATTGTTTATCAAGTTAATTGCTATCAAATTGCTGGCGATGAAAAAGGTCGTATAAAAGTAGAAAATTTAGGTAATGGTACTGGCTATTATATAAGCGAAGGAAAAGCTATAACTATTAAGTGGTCAAAGGACAAAAGAAGTAGCCAAACAAAATATACTTTAGAAGATGGCTCAGAATTAAAAGTAAACGATGGTAATACTTTTATTCAAATATTACCTACCACGGGAAAAGTGGCGGTGAGTTAGTATGGGGTTCTTTAGTGCGATATTAGAGGCTATAGCTAAAAACTATATATTTTTCCAAGTAGTAACTATATTTTTGATTTTATCTTTTATTGGCTATATTGTTGATAAAAAAACCAGAAAAGGAGCAGATATCACTCCAATCTTTGGTGGAAAGGTATCCCTTAATATTAAACATAAAGACCCAAGCGCTAAAAAGGGTAAGAAACAAAAGGAATTTTCATCTACTATTGTTGGTGAACAAACATCTACCCAAGGTTTAAATAATGTATTAGGTCAAAATGCCATTGTAAGCAATGTTCAATATGATCAAAATGCTCAAATGCAAAATGCTTATTATAATAATAACCAAGTATATAATCAAAATTATTATAATGTGGATAATACCACACAATATCAACAATACAATCAATACAATCAATACGATAATGTAGCTCCAGTGCCTCAAGAAAATTATGCCATGAATAATGCATATCAAACACCAACAAATGAGTTTGCTGTACCAGCAGCTACAACTGCCCAAATATCAGAAACTATTTTGCCTAACGTTGCAACAACTCCTGTTCAAGCTCAAGTTCAAGGCGTAAGTACTGCAGCTCCGGCCATGGAAACAATCGTTCCAAGCGTTCAATCTGAGATTTCAACACCACCTGTTCAAAGCGAATTTACAACCGATACTGAAGAAGCTAACGATAATGGTAACGATGATAATGGAGCAATGAATTTTAATATGAACGAATAATTATTTAATAAAAACGACCGGTCGGTCTTTTTATTTTAACTAGATTTTGATATAATAGAAAAGCTAAGGAGGATGCGATGAATTTATCATTAGTGTGGAATATCATTACAAAAATAATAGATATTTGCTTTGTATGGATATTCTTTTATTACATTTTAAAGAATGTAAAAAATAATATAAAAATGGTCCTTATAGTCAAAGGTGTAATTATCATTCTGATTATTAAGGTAATAAGTGATTTACTAGATTTATATACTGTCGGAGTATTACTAGAATATGTAGTCGAATGGGGACCTTTGGCACTAATAGTTATTTTCCAACCAGAAATAAGAAGTGTTTTAGAGTCTTTAGGTAGAACTCAATTATTAGGAAGACACAAAGTTTTAACTATTGATGAAAGAGAAAAAGTTGTTAACGAGATTATGAAGGCATGCGATTGGCTAAAGAAAAATCGTATTGGTGCCTTAATCGTAATCGAAAGAGAGGTTTCACTGCAAGAATATATTGGTAATTCTACTAAGATATATGCTGATATAAATGATTCTTTACTTGAAACTATTTTCTTCCCTAATTCGCCATTACATGATGGTGGTGTTATTATCCAAGGAGATCGTATAACTTGTGCTGGTTCAGTATTTAAGACTAGTGTTAACCAAAACTTATCAAAACGGTTAGGTACAAGACATAGAGCAGCTTTAGGTATAGCAGAAGAAAGTGATGCTTTAGCAATAGTTGTGTCTGAGGAAACGGGACGCTTATCTTTAGCTATGGATAGTGAACTTCATTACAACTTATCTAATGAAGAAATGAGAACAATGCTACTTGAAGAGTTAAGTCCTAAATCAGAAATATTCTTTGCTTCAGATGAAAATGAAAGCGATGGTGAAGAAGATGCGTAAGTTTTTTAGAGCCATATATAGACTTCTTGATAGATGCATTGTAGTTCCTATAAGCCGAGTTGTTTATAATATTCAAAATCTATTAAGAAAAAATGGTAATTTCTTAGATAAAATTCTAAATAGACCAACCTTTTTAATTTATTTATCTTTAGCTCTTGCCGTAGGTTTATTCTTCTTAATAGATTCAAAAGTTATTACTTTAGTTCAAAATAATGCTGAGGTTATAACAAATGTTCCTGTTAAAGTAAAATATAATGAAGAAGCTTATGTAGTTGAGGGCGTACCAGATACAGTTGATATTACTATTACAGGAAGAAAGAGTGATATTTATCTTTCTAAACAATTAGGAGAATATGAAGTAACTCTTGATTTAACTGAATACACTGCATCTGATGCAGCATATAAAGTATATTTTACTTATTCAAAAAATATTGATAATTTGAACTATAAATTAGATCCATCATATGTTTCTGTTATGATTAAAAATAAAGTAAGCTCTATTGCTTCAGTAAAATATGAATTAATTAACCAAGATAAACTAGATTCTAAATTAAGTGTTAAAAAAGTATCTTTATCTAAAACTGAAGTTGTTGTAAAAGGTAGTGAAAGTGCTCTTGATAAGATTGCATCAATCAAAGCTTTAGTTGACTTAAGTGACTCAGATTTAACTTCTGCAGGAACTTATGTTATTAATAATGTTAAGTTAGTAGCTTATGATAATCAAGGTAAATTATTAAATAATATTGAAATAGTTCCAGGCACATTAGACGCTACTGTTGAACTTGATAGTTACTCAGCTCAAGTACCAATTGAAATTAAGACAAAAGGTAATTTAGTTCCTGGTAAGTCTATAGCATCAATACTAATTAATAACAAAAATAGTAAAGAATACACTTTAACAGTTTATGGTAGTGAAGAGGTTGTCTCTAACTTAAAATCTATCCCTGTTACCATAAATGTTGATGGTGAAGGTGGCGATAACACTAAGACTTATACGGTTAACTTATCTAAGCCATCATCGGATGTTAGATACATGTCCGAATCTACAATATCTGTATCTCTGACATTTGGCGATGAAGATCAAAAAGAATTAACAATAAGTGATATAACGCCACGAAACCTTGGCAGTGGATTAAAGCCAAATATTATCACTCAAAGCGGAATTACTGTTACTGCTAAAGGTGTAACGTCAGTGCTCGAAGGTATTACTGCAGACAATATTAATGCTTATGTAGATTTGACAGGTATGGGTGTTGGTGACCATGATGTTGAAGTTAAGATTGAAAGTAACAACCCACTTGTAACATATATGGTATCTTCAACCATTACAGTTAGAATATCTAAAGAATAGCAAAAATAAAACAGATCATCTATTTTGATCTGTTTTTTGTTTCTTCACCGCCAATATGGGTAAAAAATAAACCAATATTTATTAGACCGCATATTCCTACTATTGAATATATAATTGCACAAATTGTACTACTTTGTGAGAATAAAGACTCTACAAGGTTAAAATCGAAAAAGCCTATTAAACCCCAGTTTATTGCACCAATAACGGTAAATAATAGAGTTATTTTATAAAATGTCTCCATACTTATCCTTTCTGATATTAGTATTAAACGTTTATTATATTTTATACACGAATATTTTAATTTCTTAAAAATATAGTTAAATAGAAAAGGAAAGTGAATTGATGAAAAAAATATTATTGTTGATACTATGCCTTTGTGTAGTAGGCTGTTCTAAAGATAACTCTAATAATATTATAAAAGATTTTACTAAAAGTGTGGAAAAAGCTAAGTCTTACCATTTAGTAGGAACAATGGAACTAAATGCAGGGGAAGAAACATTTAATTATGATATTGATGTAAGCTATTTAAAAGATGATTATTATAAAGTCAAGATGGTAAATACTACTAATAATCATGAACAAATTATTTTAAAAAATACAGAAGGATTATATGTTATCACTCCTTCGCTAAATAAAAGTTTTAAATTTGATAGTACCTGGCCAGATAATTCCTCTCAAGGATATATATTGTCTTCTTTAGTAAAAGACATCGAAAATGATAAGGATGCTAAAGTTAAAGATAATATCATAGAGGTAAAAGTTGACTATCCGAACAACAAAGATTTGAAATACCAAAAGATATACTTAGATAAAGATAAAATTCTTTCTAAAGTAGAGGTTTATTCTGATGGCGATCTTCCGAACATTAAAATTGAATTTAATAAGGTAGATTTAAAAGCTAATATTTCCAAAAATGAGTTTGATTTAGAAAATTATATAAATGATGATGCATGTGAAAATGAAGAAAATTGTGAAACCAAAACGACAATGAGTAATATAAAAGATGCCATTTATCCATTATATATGCCTTCAAATACTTATTTAAATAGTTCTGAAGTAATTAATAATGATACTGATAGTAGAGTAATATTAACCTTTACTGGAGATAAGAACTTTGTAATTGTAGAAGAAGGAGCTAAGGTAGAAAGTAGTCATGAGATAATACCGGTATATGGTGAACCACTTATGTTAAATGATACGATTGCTGCATTATCAAGCAATTCAATGTATTGGACAAGTGGCAATATCGACTATTATTTAGCAAGTAACGATTTATCCATTGCTGAAATGGTCAGCATCGCTTCTTCTTTAGGTAACACTCAATCAACGCTAGCCACAAAATAGTGGCTTTTTTCTTGTCAAAGATAACACTTTTATTATATAATAAGCCATAGGAGATGTGTTATGGCAAAAATTAAAGCAAAGAAGTCAGAAGAAACAAAAGAAGTTAAAGTAAGTAGAAAAAAATTAAAAGAACCTAAAATTCGTACTGAAGAAGGCGAAACATTACATAGATTTATAATTATCTTTATAATTATAATAGTAGCAGTTATTGCAATATATTTAATATCTGCTTTAGTATCTAAGAAAGAAGATAACAATAATACTAACAACACTGTTGCCGAAGCGGAGATTGATTATAGTGTAGTAAGTGTAGGTACCATTTTAAATAGAAACCAATATGATAAATATTATGTTATGGTGTATGATGCAAATTCGATAAATGCATTTTACTATTCAACTTTAATATCTCAATATAATCGTAAAGAAGAACATGAGAAAATATATTTCTGTGATTTAAGTAATCCTCTTAATAAAGAGTATGCTAGTGAAACTAGTAATCCAAACGCTCAAAAAGTTGAAGACTTTGCCTTTGGTGAAATTACCTTACTAGAGATTCAAAAAGGTAGAGTTACAAGATATGTTGAGAATGTAGAAACTATAGAAGAAATTTTACAATAAAGAAAGCAAAACAGCTTTCTTTTTTTTTAGAGGAATGTTATCATTATTATGGGAGACTAGGAATGAATAAAAAAGGTTACGGATTATCTCACGTGATAATAATTATTATAACAACGGCTATCATATCGGCGATAACTTCTGGGGTTATAATTACTAGTTCATTTAATGTTAACGGGAAGTCTTATTCCGATTTAGTCTTAGATGAAAACGTTCAAGAGTTTTTAGAAGTTTATGCTAAATTGTCTGACGATTACTACGAAGATGTTAATAAAAAAGAAATGATTGAAAGCGCTATCAATGCTATGACTAACTATTTAAATGAAACATATACAACTTATTTGGAGAGCGATAATGCCAATTCTCTTATGCAAGAGCTAAATGGTAAATATACAGGGATTGGTATAACCATTGCTGGCTTTGAAGTAGTCGGAGTTATTGAAAATTCTCCAGCTTACCGAAGTGGCATCCAAATAGGAGATAAAATTGTTTCAATTAATGGTACAGATGTGGCTACATATAGTGGTAGTGAGATATCTGATTTAATAAAGCAAAATAATGATAGTGTTGTTTTAAAAATCGATCGTAATGGCGAAATGTTAGATTTTACCATGAAAGTTGAAAACTTTGATGTTTCACCAGTAGAATACAAAATGCTTGATGATACTTCCATTGGATATATAAAGATGACCATATTTTCTAATAAACTTACTGATGATACTAATAAGGCTTTAACCGAACTTAAAAAGCAAGGAATGAATAAGCTGATCATTGACTTAAGGGGAAATACAGGAGGTTTCTTAGATCAAGCTAAAAGTGTTGCATCCTTATTTATTGAAAAGAATAAAACCATCTACTTTTTAGAAGAAAAAGGAAATCTTACGGAAGAAAAAGATGAAACCTCTACTAAAATGAATATACCGATAGCTATTCTTGTAAATGGTAATACTGCTTCTGCTGCTGAAATCTTAACGGGAGCAATGCGTTATAGCTATGGGGCCATGGTTATAGGAACTAAAACTTATGGCAAGGGCAAGGTTCAACATACATTAACATTAAATGATAATGATATGGTTAAATATACTTCATCAAAATGGTTAATGCCGAATCAGGAGTGCATTGATGGTAAAGGCATAAGCCCCGATTATATTGTGGAAAACGATTATATTTATGATGAGGAAAGTCACACTTCAATTGTAGAAACCATAGATAATCAGTTAAATAAAGCAATAGAGCTACTTAATAAGTAGCTTCAGACTGTTGACAAATAAGCAAAAATTAAGCTTATTTGTCTTTTTTTTGCAAAAATAATAGATTTGAAATGAATTTAATGCAATTCGCTCTCATTATATGTAATGATGTAAGGCAAATTTCTTTAAGTTCATGCACGCATAAAGCAGAGTCAACTCTCGATGGACTCTTTCCTTTGATCTGAAGTATGTATTTCTTAATCCATACTTCATTTTCCCGTCAGCAAAAACCCTTTCTATATGCTGAGGTCTTTGTCTGTATATTTCTTGTACATCTTTATGATGTCTATAATCATTCGTCATTTCTTTGTATTCCTCCCATACATGCCTTAATATTTGTTTGCTTTTTCCTTTTGTACATTGTTCTTTAAATGGACATTTTTTACAATCTTCTTCATATGCTTTATATATTTTATATCCATTTTTATCTATTCGACCTGTTGGGATTAAATCTTTTTCATTTGGACAAATATAAATATCATTATATTCATCATATACGAATTCATATTTTTTTAAGTATCCAGTTCGATATCCTTTCCTTGTATATGGAAAGGCGGGAATCATATCCAAGTCTATTATTGTTTTACATATGTGAGGTGTCAGGTATGCCGCATCTCCTACAAAGTATTTTATCATCCTTATATCAAAATGATTTACTAGATTTTCAAATGATTGATAAAACGATACTGAATCATGTACATTACTGCCATTAGTATCTACTGTCAATACATAATTATTATTTTCACATATTACACTTGTGTTATATCCAAACATTTTCTCTTTATCACTTTTATATAACATTCCTGCATCTTTATCTACATCACTTACAATTATTTCTTTTTCGCCAATTACTTC
>CANPXU010000019.1 GCA_947586825.1 uncultured Bacilli bacterium
TTTTACAAAAATTATAAATTTGTTTTCAAAAGAAAACCCTACATTTTTTCAAATGTGGGGTTTGTCTACACTCTGAAGAGACTAATTATTAGTCTCTTCCTAAATTGAAATTTGAACCGCACCACAAAGGTGTGGTTTTTTGATACAATAAAAAGAGCCCCACCCGGCAAGGAGGACTCATAAATGAATTATAACCAATTAACATTAAAAAAGAAAGTAGAAATTGATATTTTGCTAAAGCAAGGATTATCTATGAGAAAGGTAGCAAGCATACTTGGAATACATCATTCAACAATATCAAGATACAAAGCAAATAAATATAAAAAAAGGAAAATAGACATAAACCAAAAATATGAGATATTTATAAAATATTTATTTGATCATTATGACCGAAGAACAAGCTCGATAGAAATATGCATATATAAATTTAAGAAAAGTTATATAAATGCCAAATGTCCTAGTGTAAGGCAAGTATATAACTGGATAAATGATGGGAAAATATTCTTAACGAGAGATAAATTATGTTATAAAAAAAGAAGGCAAAAGAGAAAAACAGGAATGATGGAACACTTCAAATGGAATTTAGAAAATAAAACAGTGTTACCAATAAGTTTAAGGCCAAAATATATAGAACAAAGGAAAGAAGCAGGACATTTAGAAATAGACAGTATAATAGGCAAAAAAAATGAATATGACTCAATAATATCAATAGTAGATAGATGTACAAGAAGATTGTGGTTAATAAAGGCAAAATACAAAAATGAATACTATATTGATAAAATAATATATGAGTATATAAATAAAAATAGGATACTAGTAAAATCAATAACAGTGGATAATGGATTAGAATTTAATGCTTTAGGCTTAACAGCGAAAAAACTAGGAGTAAAATTATACAAATGTGATCCTTACTGTTCATTTCAAAGAGGAACAAATGAAAGAATGAACGGAATGGTAAGAAGATTTATCCCAAAAGGAAGATCATTAAAAATGATACCTCAGATATATTTAAACGATATAGCTTTTGAAATTAATTTTATGCCAAAGAAAATATTTGACTTTAAATCAACTTTTGAGATAGAATCAAATTATTAAAAGTGGTGCGGCTGAAATTGCAATATAAAAAGAGACTAATTATTAGTCTCTTTATCTATTTCATTAATAGGAATATCTGTTCCTAAATCTTCATTATATTCTTTGCAAGTATATCCATTATCCTCTAATTCTTGTTTAATTTTTGTTAAAGAATCTTTTAAAGTTATATTATCTTCTAACTCAATATTATTGGAATTTATTAAATCTAGAACTAAAGATTCTACAACATTGGTTCCTTTTTTATGTACTGATATTATTGAACTAGAGCTATCATTTTCCCATTTGTTTTTAAATTCCTTCATTTCAGAGTTAGCTTTACTATCAGTTTCATAATCTTTAATTGAGTATCTACTATATTGAACCAATTTATTATGATCAAAATAATAGTTATGTTCTTCATCAAGATCTTCATTTATACATGAAAGTGTTTTATTAATTTTATATTCAATAGGATTAGTATCTTTTTCATTATTTTTTTTACTTTTTAAATTGCTAGATAATAAAACTGCAGTAAAACATCCTGCCAAGAAGAATAGAGCTAGGAAAATAAAGAAAAATATTTTGCCAATATATTTGTTTTGTTTCTTAGCTTTGACTTTTTTAGGTTTATCCTCTTTTCCTTCGATAGATGGTAAAATAACTTTATCTTGAATAGGATATCCACAATTTGGACATTCAGTACTATTTTGGGCAATTTTACTTCCGCATTCTGCGCAAAATATATATTGGGTTTTATTCTCATTATTTTTATTTGTTACTTCAAGTTTAGGGCAGCCACAATTAGGACACTCGGTTAGAGCTTCGTCATATTCTATGCCACAATCTTCACATTTTATCATATGTATTTTTCTTGGGCGTCCTCTTCGTTTAGTGGTGGTAATTATTTCCTTTTTTAAATCATGTCCACATTTTATGCATTTTTCTTCTTTTTCATCGATTTCTTCACCACAATTAGGACATTTTATTACTCCCACATGTAACACTTCCTTTCCTTCATTTTCTACGTCTAATTCTACCAATTTTTTGATATTTTATCAATTATTCCCACATACTAGAAATATAAAAATAAAATGTCTAACAACTTATAAAACAATTATTGTACATATATTTTACGATTTATTGACTTTTAGCATATAATATTATAGAATAGTTATAAGATATTTTGAGAGGAGAATATTTATGAAAAAATCATTAGTTAAGTCAGTTGCTGGTATAGCAATCGTCTCTGGTTTAGCCATTACAGGTGCATGTGTTTTAACAAATACAAATAAACAAGAGGGAAAGAAACTTAATGATGAAAAAGCATTAAGTTTTGCCGATCAATTAACTGTTGAAGAAAAACTTGTAAAAGAAGCAGAACAAGAGGTTAAAGCTGCTGAAGAAAAAGTAGATAGTGCAAATAAAGCAGTAGAGAATGCCAAAGCTGAAGTAAAAAATGCTCAAGCTGAAGTAGATTCTGCAAATAAAAAAGAAGAAAAAGCAAAAGCAAAAGTAGAAAGCGCTAAAAAGGAAGCAGAAAAAGCTGATACAAATAAAAAAGAAGCTGAGAATGCTGCCCAAAAAGCCGATGCTGCTTTAGCTGAAGCTAATAAAGTAAAAGAGCAAGCTGAAGCTGAATTAAAATCTGCAAAAACCGAAAAAGAGAAAAAGGCTGCTGAAGCTGAATTAAAAGCTGCTCAAGCTAAAGCTGCTGCTGCAGCAAAAGCTCAAAAAGAAGCTGAAGCTGCTAAGAAGGCCGCTGCCGAAGCTGCAAAACAAGCTGCCGAAGCTGCTAAGAAGGCTGAAGCTGAAAGACAAGCTGCTGAAGCAAAAAGATTAGCTGCTGAAGAAGAACAAAGAAAAGCTCAAGCTGCTGAAGCTGAAAGATTAAAACAAGCTGAAGCTGCTAAAAAGGCTGCTGAAGAAGCACAAAAGAAAGCCGAAGAAGCCGAAAGAGTAAGACAAGCTCAAGAAGCTGCAAGAAAAGCTGAAGAAGCTGCTAAAAAGGCTGAAGCTGAAAGACAAGCTGCCGAAGCAAAAAGATTAGCCGCTGAGGAAGCCGCAAAAAAAGCTGCCGCAGAAGCTCAACAATTAGCAGAAAAACAAAATTCTTCTAAATCTTCTGGCGGTTTACCACAATGGGCATTAGAAGCTGCTGCAAGAGCTGAAGAAGCTAGTAAAAAGGCAGAAGCTGAACGTGAACAAGCTCAAAAAGAAGCTGCTGCAAAAGCAAAAGCTGAAAGAGAGGCACAAGCTGAAGCTGAGAGATTAGCTCAAGAAGCTGAAGCCGAAGCTAGAAGACAAAGAGAATCAGAAGAAAGCTTAAAAGCTGCTGAAGAGGCTAAACAAAAAGCCGCAGAGGAAGCTGCTAAAAAGGCTGCAGAAGAAGCTAATAAATCTAAACAAGTATATAAAATATCTGCTGCAGAAAGAGCACAAATTGTTTCTACAAATCGTACTATTACATCAGTTCCAATGGTTGCAATTGATACAATTGGTGTTAAAAATTATTTAGATGAAGAAACACTTGCAAAATGGAATAATGGAATTGGAATAATTTGGTTTGCCCGTTTTGAATGTGATACGACATACTGTGTAGGATTTGATGGTGGCAGTAGCTTTAAAGAAGAAGCTCGAAGAGGAAGCGTAAAAAGTATAACTATGACAGCACCTGCTGCTAGAGAAGGTTATAAGTTTGTAGGTTGGAAGCCTATTGAACCTAAAAAATATACGACAGTAGTAGAAGGCAAAACATATACTGTTGAAGTTCCATCATATAAAGCTTTATACGAATCAATATAGTAATTAATAAACAACAAATACCCATAGTAAAAACTATGGGTTTTTTATGAAAAACATTATTTTGACATTATATGTTGAATCCACTTTGTATAAACATATTTTTTGTGATATACTCTAGTTCAAGAGATTTAAAGAAGTATATACTTTTTAAATTTTGTGGAGAGGTAAGTTTATGTTTGCTGTAGCGCAATTATGTGGCTTTTTAGGCGTAATTTTTTGGGGACTAAGTGTTCAACAAAAAAGCCAATCAAAAATTTTATTTATTCAACTATTAGCAAATATTTTATATGGAATACAATATTTATTATTATCTGCTTATAGTGGCGCTGCAATGTATGCTATTGCTTGCGTAAGAACTTTTTTATTCTATGAAAAAAGAAAGAATAATAAGGATATTCCTATATATTGGTTATTTATTTTCCTATTTATTACTATTATTTCTAGTATTTTAACATATAATGGATTAGTCTCTTTAATTCCATCAGCAATAGTTATTTTATATACAATATTTATGTATATGAAAGACCCTATTTGGATTAAAAGATCATTTTTATTTGTGCCTGTTATTGAAATAACTTATAATCTTATTGTTCATGCATATGTTGCTATTTTGGGAGCTATTTTTGAACTAATTTCCGGTATCATAGCAATTGTTAAATGCCACCATTTATCAACAAAAGCAAAATGATTAAGACATTAAAAAAGAATAAGGTGAACACATGTCTAAAAATAAATATACACTTCCGTTTAAAGAAGAGTTTTACGTTGAATTTGGCGGCATAAAACCAAAAGATTCTCATTCTTGGGATATTCCTGCTCAAAGGTATGCCTATGATTTTGAAATTAGGGACAAAAATAATTCGCCATTTTATGACGATTATTTTAAAATTGAGAATTATTATTCATATCAAAAAGATATTATTGCTCCGATGGATGGTATAGTCGTCGATATTTGTAATAAATATTCTGATACCAAAATCGCGGAAAATCGCAAAATTGTGTGTGATGTACCTGATGTTCGAGGTAATCATATAATTATTATGCATGGCCATAATGAATATAGTATGATTGCTCATATTTTAAAAGATAGCTTTAAAGTAAAAGTAGGCGATCAAGTTAAAAGAGGAGATGAAATAGCTAAAGTAGGTAATAGTGGCAACACTAATGGACCTCATATTCATTTTCAAGTACAAAATGGTTCAAGAGAATCTTCCGAAGGTGTACCAATAACTTTTATTAATGTTATAAAGAAGAAAAATAATCATCGCATTTTTAGCAAATATTTAAAGCATGGCATGACTGTCAAAAATAAATAAAAATTCATTAAAAAAAAGGAAATTCGCTCTTTATCGGGTATATATAATATTAAGAGGTGAAAAAATGAGCTCGATAAATGGATATAATAACGAGTTTAATTTTGTATTAGAACTAAATAATAAATCTATTAAAGAATTATCTCCTTTATTTAGAGATTTAATAGATAGTGTGTTTCCTAATGAAAATGAAGATTCTATTATAAAGTGTTGGCATAATCACTTACCACAAAAATCAGATATTCTAGTTAAGATAAATAAAAAAATTCGTGGTATTAGTATCAAAAAAGGTATTAAAAATTCTGTTCATGTTGAACCAATTAGTGAATTTATTAGTTTTTTAATAACTAATAATATAGAACGTGATTGTATTATAGATTATTTGAAATTTCACTATGCTGATGGAACAACTAATGGCAAGGGAATAGTAAGGATATCTACTGATGAATATAAAAAAGAAAATCAAAAAAGTATAGATAAGATAAATCTTGAATTAAATAGTAATGAGATTTTATTAAAAAAGGCAATTGAGAGATTTATTCTAAAAGGAACTAATTCAACATATTCCATTGCTGCTTTGATATATGGTGAGGTAGATGATTTCCTTTTTATAACAGCAGAAGATATTGTAAAGATAATTATGAGTAAAAAAGATACATATTCTTCCACAGTACATTTTAGTACTTTAACAGTACAGCCCAAAAATAGATGCTTGAATCATAATCCGTTATATGAAAAGGATAGGTTTTGTGTGCAAATCAAGTGGTATAGTATTTTTGATGATATAATTGAAAATATGTATTTGAAAAGCCAACATCTTAGGGATATATCTTGATTCCTTCCATGCTACTGATGGCATTAAAAAACTAGTCTTGTTTTCAGACTAGTTAATTCTTAAAATGGAGCAGGTGAGGAGAATCGAACTCCCATCAGTAGCTTGGAAGGCTATTATTCTACCACTAAACTACACCTGCAACTGGTATTAATTATAACATATTTTAATATAAATTCAATAGATAAAATGAGAATGATGTTATGTTGTTAAAATTTCTATATTATGATAAAATTTGTATATGTGTATATTTCATTAGTGAGGAGATAATGATTGGTGACAAAAGAGTATAAAAGACGATTTGGTGATCGAAAATATGCTAGAAGAGTAAGAAATCTAAAAGGAATGGAACAATTAAACATGGACTTAAAACCTAATAGGTCTGTAAGCTATGTTTATATAAACCAAAAGATGGATGTTACGAATTTAGCAAAATATTTAGAAAAGAAAAAAGAAGAGGGAATACATATAACATATTTCCATGCTTTCTTAGCAGCAATTGGTAGAACTTATCATCTAAGACCAAGACTTAATTACTTTATTTCAAATCATCATCTTTATGAGCATAATGAGGTATCAATATCATTTGTTGCTAAAGTAGCCTTTGATGAACACTCTGAAGAGATGATGACTATAGTTCCTATTGAAGAGAAAGATAACATATTTACTATTAGTGAGAAAGTTACTAATATGATATCTCGATTTAGAGATAAAAAAGTTGAAAAAGAGGGAGCAAATTCTGCGATTGATATAGTTGGTAAACTACCTAATATTATTAGAGTTCCTTTAGTAAATTTCTTAAAATTCTTAGATAAAAAGGGACATTTACCATCATCATTAATAAAAGATAATCTTTACTATAGTAGTATTATTGTATCAAATTTAGGCTCTATAAAATGTGGGGCTATTCATCATAATATGAATGACTTTGGCTGTTGTTCAGCGGTTGCTACTATGGGTGAAGTTAAAGATGAAGAAATAATTGACGAAAAAGGGGAAAAACATATAAGAAAAGTTTGTGAATTTGGTATTAATTTAGATGAAAGAATAGGAGACGGCTATTATTTCTCTAAGTCAGTACATTTATTACAATATTTATTTGATAACCCTGAGTTATTAGAGGAGGATTCTAATGCGAAAGTCAAAATTGAAGAAATTAGATAAAGAATTAAGACCATGGTTAGATTATTATAAAGAAGATGGCATCGAGGCTAATCTAGAATATCCAGAGTATTCTCTTTCTGATATGCTATTTGAAGCTGCTGAAAAATATCCTAACAATATGGCTTTCTATTATTATGGAAAAAGAGTTAATTTCCATGATTTTGTTGAAAAAATAAAAATGGCTGCGAAGGCTTTAAAGAACTATGGTGTTAAAGAAAATGATAAAATAACGGTATGTATGCCTAATACACCTGAAGCTATCATTATTTTCTATGCCATAAATATGGTTGGAGCTATAGCTAATATGGTTCACCCTCTTTCCAGCGAAAAAGAGCTAGAATACTATGTTAATTTAGTAGATAGTAAATACATCGTTGTTATCGATGCTGTATTTGAAAAGGTATATAAATTAAAAGATAGTACTAACTTAAAGAAGATTATTGTAGCTAGAGTATCTGAAGAAATGAATGTTGTTTTAACAGGTGGTTACTGGCTTTCTAAAGGAAGAAAAATATCTATTCCTAAAAATGATCCCAAAGTTGTTATGTGGAGTGAATTTATTTACAATTCTCGTAACTATCAAGGTGATATAAAAGAAAAGAGAACTGCTTATGATCCAGCCGTTATTCTTTATAGTGGTGGTACAACTGGAAATCCTAAAGGAATACTTCTTTCTAACTTAGCTTTTAATGCTATGGGTATGGGTGCTAAAGCAATGATTAAGCAAATAGTGCCTGGCGCTACAGCTTTATCAATCCTTCCTGTATTCCATGGCTTTGGTTTAGCAGTTAATATTCATACTCCTTTAGTTAATGGTATGGGATGTGTACTTGTTCCTCAATTTGAAAAGAAAAAATTTGCTGACTTAATTAAAAAGACTCAACCTTCATTTATTATCGGTGTGCCAACTTTATATGAAGCTTTAATTAGTGCTAAATTTGGCCCTAGAGATCTTGAGTGCGTTAAAGCTACTATCTGTGGTGGAGATGCTTTAAATAAAACTTTAAGAGATAAAGTAAATGCCTTTTTGGAAGAACATGGTTCAGACGCTCGTATCAGAGTAGGCTATGGACTTACTGAGGCTACTGCGGCTTGTTGTTTAAGCCCTGAAAATGCTTTTGATGATGGTATTATTGGTGCACCATTCCCTGATGATTACATTAAGATAGTTAAACCAGGTACTCATGAGAGAGCTGATATAAATGAAGATGGTGAAATTTGTGTAAGTGGTCCATCAGTTATGATGGGTTATTACAATAATGATAAAGAAACAATGCAATCTTTAAGATATCATGAAGATGGTAAACTATGGCTTCATACTGGAGACGTTGGTGTTTTAAAAGAAGATGGCTTCTTTTACTTCTCTCAAAGAATTAAGAGAATGATTATTTCAAGTGGCTATAACGTCTATCCAACTTATATCGAGGGTGTAATCAATTCCCATTATGCAGTATTAACATCAACAGTTATTGGTATTCCTCATCCATATAAAGGCCAAGTTGCCAAAGCATTTATTGTTTTAAAGGAAGGTTTTAAACCTACTAAACAAATAGAAAAAGAAATTAAAGAATTATGTGCTCAAAATGTTGCTGTATATGCTTTACCACATGAATATGAATTTAGAGATAAATTACCTCAAACATTAGTAGGAAAAGTAGCATTTAGAGAACTTGAAAAGGAAGAAAAAGCTAAGCGTGAAAAAAAGCAAAAGTAAGGATTGGGTAGTACCCGATATTGGTTATCTAATATTAAGACCTATATTACGTGTATATGTCTTTCTTACTATGCATCCCAAACTTATAAATAAAGAAAATATTCCTAAAAAGGGTGGCGTTATTTTAGCTGGAACACATACCTCTAAAAATGATTTTATGGTTGTAGGTTCCGGTACTTTAAGAGCTGTTCACTTTCTTACTAAAAAAGAACTTATGGATATCAAAGGCTTAAAATGGTTATTTAGATTCGCGGGTCTAATTAGAGTTGATAGATCTCGCGCAAACCCTGAAGCCAAAAAGGAAGCTATTGATGCTTTAAATGCTGGCAAAGTAGTATGTGTATTCCCTGAGGGAACTATAAATAAAACTGATGAACCAATTATGAAATTTAAACATGGCGCAGTACACTTTGCTATTCAAACAGGCATGCCAATAGTTCCTTTTGCTATAACAGGAAAACCTAAGGCATTTAGATATGGTAGTAAAATAATATATGGAAAGCCTTATTATGTTACTTCGGACGATATTTATAAAGAAACAGAAATATTAGAAAATAAAGTTATAAAATTAATAAAGGAGTTAAGTAGTAATGAAAAATAAGCAAAAAGAACCACATAGGAAAACATATGTATTTTTTAAGTCAATTTTAGGAGGTATATTTAAGCTATACTATCGACCTAAGTTTGTTAATAAAGAAGTTATTCCTAAAGAAGGACCAATTATAGTATGTGGCAATCATATTCATATACTAGATCAATGTTTTCCTATTTTATGTACAAAAAGAATGCTTCATTACATGGCTAAAAAGGAATACTTTGATGGTAAATTTGCTTGGTTTTTTAAATCTGCTGGTTGTATAAGTGTTAATCGTAGTATTCATGATCAAGATGCTAAAGATGCCGCTTTAGAGGTTTTAAAAAATGGCTATGCTTTAGGCATTTTCCCTGAAGGTACAAGAAATAAAACTGATGAGCCATTACTACCATTTAAAATGGGTGCTGTATCTCTTGCTCAAAAGACAGGAGCTACCATTGTTCCTTATGCCTTGACGGGTAAATATAAATTTTGGAATGGCCATTTAAAAGCCACTTTCTTAGAACCATTTAAAGTAGGACCAAACGATGATTTAGAAAAAGCTAATGAACATCTTCGTAATATGATACTTAAAGAAGTAACAAAAAAAGAAGATTAGCTTAGATATTTAAGCACTTCTTCTTTGTCATCGAAATGATATTTTTTATTATTAATTATTTGATAGTCTTCATGGCCTTTACCAAGTATTAATAAATAATCTTGTTTTTTAAGGAGTTTAACTCCTTTTTTTATGGCTTCTTTTCTATCGATAATTACTTCAAAGTTCGTGGCATCTAAATCTTTAGTTATGTCATTTAATATCGCTTTTGGATCTTCATCTCTAGGGTTATCACTCGTAAAGATAACATAATCGGAGTTTTTTACCGCAATTTCACCCATGATAGGTCTTTTAGTTTTATCTCTATTTCCCCCACAACCTATGATAGTAATAATACGATTTTTCTTAAGTTCATTATAAGTAATTAAAGTTTCTTTAACAGCTTCAGGACTATGAGCATAATCAATTACGACATATCCCTTTGGCGTTTTAATAAGTTCATTTCTTCCTTTTATAGCCTTGATGGAATTAGTGATATTTATTAAATCGTGAAGATCATAACCTAGATTAAGCATAATACCCAAGGCTGTTAGATAATTATAGATATTATGCTTTCCTACTAAAGGAATAGACACGGTATAATGGGAATAATTATATGTAAAATTAATAATCATACTAGAGCCATATAAAGTATAGTCAAATAAATCAATATCACCTTTGGTACCTATAGTTGTATAAATTCTTGATTTCTTTTTGAATTTTGCGGAGGCAGGATCATTATTATTTAAGACAATTGGGCCTTTAGTATACTTTAAAATTTTAAGTTTAGTATTCAAATAATTAGTCATATTTTTATGAAAGTCTAGATGATCTTGGGAAAGATTAGTAAATGCCGAAACAGCAAAAGATAAGCCTTTAACTCTCTTTAAAGCTAAAGAGTGTGATGATACTTCCATAACAATATGAGTTATACCTTCATCTTTTAAAAGCTTAAATATTTTGTTTAAAGTTACTATATCTGGAGTAGTGTTATCTAGTTTTATTATTTTATCATTGTAATATAATCCTAATGTTCCAATATAGGCACAATTTACTTTAAGCAAACGTAGCATTTGATATACAAGCATTGCGGTTGTAGATTTGCCTTTAGTACCTGTGATACCTATAATAGTAAAATCTTGAGTTAGTTTTCTATTTTCTTTACCGACTTTATTAACTAAGTATTTATATGAATCTTTAACATATTTATAGTTTTTAAGTTTTAACTTTTTTTGCCCAACAGCCTTTATAGCACCTTTATTTAAAGCATCTTCAATAAAATCATGACCATCATAATACTTTCCTTTTATAGCAACAAATATATCTCCAATTTTAACTTTCTGGGAATTAGTTTCATAATTCATAAAAAAACACCTCTTATTTAAAGGTATTTTTTTAGTCTTTATTTTATGCTTTTATTTATTAAATCTTGGACAAAAGCTAAATCATTATGTTCAATTCTTTTGTCTTTTATAATAATAACATTTTCATGCCCTTTGCCAAGTATCAATAGGGTATCATTATCTTTTAAAAGCGAAAATGCTTTAGTAATAGCTTTCTTTCTATCTATGATAACCTCAAAATTTTCCGTTGTAATACCTTTTAAAGTATCGTTTACAATTTGCATTTCATCTTCATCATGAGGATCATCATCAGTTAGGATAAAGTAATCAGAATACTTTTGGGCCATTTTACCCATTAAAGGTCTTTTTTTACGATCTCTATTTCCCGGACAGCCAAAGACAACATATGTTTTGCCTGTGGTAAGATTGGCAGCAGCAGTTAAAACTTGTTTCATACCATCAGGTGTATGGGCATAATCAATGATTATCTTATTTGTCTTATAATCGATAATATTTATTCTGCCATTTGGTTTATCTAAAGTCGCATAGTATTTATTAATATCATCTATATCAATACCTAATGATATAAGAGTTCCTATTGAGGCCATTATATTATAGATATTATATTTACCAAATAAATGTGATGTTACATCATATTCCTTATTTTGATAGCGATAAGTAAATGCTGTATACATATCATCAGTTTTAACACAGGATATATCAGCATCATGAAAACCATAAGTAATAGTATTTTTAGTTAAGAAATTTTTACCATACTTATCATCAATATTAACAACACTTACCCCTGTATCTTTTAAATTGGCGAATAAGATTTGTTTAGCCTTCATATAATTAGTCATATTTTTATGATAATCTAAATGATCATGCGTAAGATTAGTGAAAACCCCAACATCAAACTTTAAGCCGGCCATACGACCTTCGACAAGGCCAATGCTGCTAGCTTCAACAATAACTATTTCACATTTATTATCAATAGTTTTAAGCAAGTATTCATATAAACTTAAAATGTCAGGTGTAGTATTTAAAGTCTTTTCAAAATTATCATTATAATAAAAACCAATTGTTCCTATATATGCACATTTTATATTTAATTTACGAAGTAGTTCATAAGTCATATAAGCTGTTGTGGTTTTACCATTGGTTCCTGTTATCGCTACAAGTTTTAATTTATTTATTTTATCAGCATATTTTTTAATTAATAAATCTTTTAAATACTCATCTGTATCAGGTACATTGATAGTTTTAACACTATAAGTTTTATTATTAGAGCAAACTATACATTCGGCACCATTTTCAATAGCTTTATCAATAAAGTTATGACCATCAACAGTGTGGCCCTTAATGGCTACAAAGATGTCACCTTTTTTTACGAGTCTTGAATCGGTTTTAATATTCATATAAAGGCCGCCTTTCTTTAAAAATCATTATATATTATTAAACTGTAAAATTCAACTAACTGTAAGTAGCAACTATATGTAAAATCACTTTAAATTTATCGGTAGCTAACTATGTTTTAGGGTATAATAACTATAAAGGTGGTGCTTATATGTTAATTTTAGCCAAAGCAATGATGGCTCTATTAATAGGATTTATTTCCGCAATCATATGTGGCGCTATATTAATTCCTATTTTAAAAAAATTACATGTAGGCCAAATTGTAAATGGGCTTATATCATCAAGACACTTAAAAAAAGAAGGAACTCCTACGATGGGAGGATTAATCTTTATAATTCCCGTTATTGCATCTTTAATAGTCCTTTACTTAATGGATAGTATTGAAATAAGTTATAATTTAATAATTTTAGTCTTTGTTTTTCTATCGTATGCTCTTTTAGGCTTCGTGGATGATTTTATTAAAGTAAAATATAAAAAGAATGATGGTTTATCTAGTGCCACTAAGTTCTTATGCCAAATGGTTATTGCTCTTATTTTCTTTATTCTTTATAAAGAAAGTGGGGGAAAATCAACTCTAGAATTTAGTTTTATTGGTTTAGATCTTAATATCGGTTGGGGTTATGGTATCTTTATTTTCCTTCTTTTGGTAGGTACTACTAATGCGGTTAATATAACTGATGGTCTTGATGGCTTATGTGGTGGTTTATCCACGATTGCATATCTTGCTTATGGTATTATTGCCTGGAATTGTAGCTGGCTTCCTGGCTCACAAGAAATTGCTATTTTCTGTTTCGTTTTAGCAGGAGCTTTAGTAGGTTTCTTAATGTATAATGGCCATCCTGCCAAAGTATTCATGGGTGATTTAGGCTCTTTAGCTTTAGGAGGAGCTCTTGCAACTATTGCTATTCTAACTAGACATGAAATGTCACTTGCTATTATCGGTGGTGTCTTTGTTATTGAAGTATTATCAAGTTTAATTCAAATTGTGGCTATTCGTAAATTTAATCGTAAGGTTTTCTTAAAGGCCCCATTACATCATCATTTCGAAGAATTAAAATGGCCTGAGACGGATATTGTTAGATTATTTTATACAGTAGGTCTTATTCTAGCTTTGCTTGCTATAACTTATGGTGTTTGGTTATAGATTTTTATGAAGAAGTTATTACTAATAATTATATGCCTTTTTTTAGTAACTGGATGTGTTAAAAGTGAAGAAGAGATAAAGGAAGAAACTCCAAAAAAAGAAACTTCTGAAAATAAGAGTTTAGCTTGCCATATGGATGAAAATGGTATTCGGGCTACTGTAAATATTAAATTTAATGATAATGATGCGACCGAATCAGCATCATTTATTGTTAAAACTAGTTTTAAAGATATGTATGGCGATATAGATATAACGGATGAAATGAAAGAAGGTCTAATTACAGATCTTGCTATTGAATTTAATGAAGCATACAATGTTGAATACATAGATTCTAATGTTGACGGGGACATCCTTGAAATAAAATTTTCTCCCTATATCGATGGCGAATATACGATATTTGATGATGTTGAGGGCTCTATTGATGGCTATGAAAATCTTTTAAATGAGCTAGATTCTCAAGGGTTTATATGTGAGAAAAATGGTATTAAAGATGTTATCATAACTGATACAATAAATTGTAGCACTACTGTTGGCAATGTAAGTGAAGAATTTATCTTTGATTTTAACCAAAATAAAGATTTGTTAAGAGCTTTTATCGTTGCTAAACAAAAGCTTAAAGAACCTGCAGAAGATGGCTACTTGACCCAAAAAGAGATAAAAGATACTTTAGATGATAATCTATTTATTAGTGGCACTCCAAAAGTGTATATTTTTAATAATGAAGTGACAATTATTGCTAGTATGTATGACACCTATTATAAGTTATCGAATCTTTATGATAAAGGCGATCAATTCTATACTAGGTTTAAACAAGATTTAGAATTAGGTTCTTTTACTTGTCAATGAGGTATATTTAATACCTTATTTTTTTAGGATAGTGATATAATTAAAATGAGGAAGGAGTCATGATATGAAAAAAACTTTAATGGCAGGAGCTCTTGTTTCTTTGCTATTATGCTGCACAGGTTGTGGTAAAAAATTAACTTGTACAGGTGAATTCATGGGTATGGATGCTAAAATCGTTACTAAGTTTAGTGATGATAAAGCTAAAAAATCATCAATGGTATTTACAATGGATGTTAAAGAATATCTAGATTTAGATGAAGATCCAAGCGAAGAAGACATGAAAGATGCTGTCGAAGAAATTAAAGAAGAGTTCGAAGACATGGATGGTTACGAAAACGTAAAAGTAACATCTAAAGGAAGTGTAATAACTGTAGAATGTTCATATAGCTTTGGTGAAGATGAAGAATACAGTTATGAAGACACTAAAAAGCAATACGAAGATATGGAACTAACTTGTAAATAAGGTGGATTTATCCATCTTTTTTAATGACCATTGAACTATTTCCCTTTTAATGTTAAACTGATAAAGAGGTAGTATGAAAAAGATAGTTTTATTAATATTAACACTTTTATTATGTACAGGATGCTCTAAAAGTATTACTTGTAAAGAAAAGAAATCAGATAATAATTATAAGATTGTAGTTACAGATGACAATGAAATTAAAGAAATAATTCTAACATATATTGTTGAAGAAAAAAGTGAGGATGTTGCTAAAAAAACGCAAGAAAATTTAAGAAAACAATTTACTAATGCTGAGAATTTTAGCAATGTAAAAGTAAAACGTAGTGGCAAAAAAGTAACTTTAGTTGCTGATGTTGATTATAGTTTCTTCTTTAATAGCAAAAAGAAAAGTATTGAAGAAGTAAAAAAATATTTTGAAGATGTTCTTGATATGAAGTGCTATGAATAAGATAAAAGTTTTATTGGCAAGCGAAAATCCCGGTAAACTCGAAGCGGTATCTTTAGCTTTTGCAGGGTTTTTTGATGATTTTGATATCGAGGGCATTGGGGTTTCCTCGGATGTTTCTAAACAGCCTGTGAATGAAGAAATTTATGAGGGAGCTTTAAATAGATGCCATAATCTTAGAAAATATGCTCAGGAAAATAATATTGATGCAGATTATTACGTTGCTGTCGAGGCAGGCATAACCAATCTTTTAGGAGCGTGGGTTAATTTAAATTTAGTTTATATTGAAAATAAAGAACAAGAAAATTCCGCAGGTATTAGCCAGGGCTATCCATTTCCTGAAAAATATTTAGAGGAAATCATAAATGATGAATTCGGTAAGGTTATGGATAAACATTATAATCTTGTTAATTCAGGCCAAGGTAAAAGCATCGAGTATCTTTTTTCTAAAGGTAATATTTCAAGAATAGATCTTGTTCGTGATGCTACCATTCTTGGTCTTACAAAATTTATAAACAAAGATATTTGGTAACAAAAAAGGGAAAAATCAATTATTTCCCTTTTAATTTTCTTCGCCATTTTAGGAAAGTTGGTAAGAATTTATACCATAATTTTTTATTTATAATATCAAACTCACCTATAAAGCAAGTATAGGTTCCACCGAGTTTTCTTTTATATTCATGAAGTGCTGCATAATTCTTATCTGTTGAATGAGGCTCTCCACATGTGCCAAATAAATCTAAGAAATCAAAGCCTTTATCAACCGCATATTTAATGGCTTCATAGTAAGCTCTATTAACTGCGAATGTATAAGTTGCTAAACTATTATTACCAATATATAAAGTCCACATATTTCTATCTGTATAAGGACAAATAAGAATAAGTGAAATTAATCCATCAGGGTATTTACCTTCATATGGACTAAATGTTTCAATATCTTTTTGGAATCTTGCAATTTGATTTTGCGTATCTGCCATATGTTTAGGAAGTACTTTGCCTTCATCTAATTCCTTTTGCAGTTTATCAAGTGCTTCTTTTGCTTTCGCTATTTCTTTATCAGGATATATCTTAACGGATACATAATGAACAGTATTTGTTTTACCAAACTCTTCCGAAAACTTTTGGAAGAAGTTTTTAGGATTACCATTAAATCCATCTTTAGCCGCAATATTTTTCATTAAGTCATAGAAAGTATCTGTATCGTAATAATCAGATATTTCTAAATCATAGTTATAACTTCTTTTAATAGTTTTAAGATATGTTTTATTCATATCTTTTTCTATTTCTTCAATAGGTCTTTTCGTATCTATTCTAAAAGTATATCTTGGTTGATTACGGGTAAATAAAGTAGTAAATCCTCGATGGGTATAACCAAGCTTAACTAAATCTTCATATACTTTATGATTATTTTTACCACCTTCGATAGGTCTTGCTTCTTCATCTATTTCTTCATAAACAACACCAGGATCTAATCTAAAATAAACAGCATTTTGTTTCTTTAAATATTTTTTTAATTCATTAGTCCAGGCTTCTAAAAGCTCATAATTATCATAATCAATTAATGGTCCTCTTGGAGCATAAAAATAAGTCATATGAAATGGGATATCTTTACGCATGGCAAGGCAAGCAGCTACAATATTACCATTATCATCTTTAAGGCCAAGATAGACCGGAGTTTGAACTCTTACAGTGCAAGTTTGACCCCAGGCATAGCTTTGTAAAAAGTGATTATATTTACTTTTTTTGAAAAAGTTTTCGTATTCTTCTTTAGTTAAATTATCAACTAGTTCCACTTTGATCACCTGTGAATATTATAGCATTATTTATTAAAATAATATATAATGTTTCTATGAAGGAATGTGATATTTATGGGTAAAATTATATTGACAGGTGATAGACCAACAGGTAAACTTCATATTGGCCATTATATAGGTTCTTTAAGAAATAGAGTAAGACTGCAAAATGAAGGCGATTATGATAAATTCTTTATCGAGGTTGCCGATGCTCAAGCCTTAACGGATAACTTTGATAATCCTAAAAAGATTAGAGATAATGTTATTGAAGTAGTCCTAGACTATCTTTCTGTAGGTATAGATCCTGATAAAGTAAATATCTTTATTCAAAGTGAAGTGCCTGCTTTAACAGAACTTACTTTTTATTATATGAATCTCGTTACGGTATCTAGACTTATGCGTAACCCAACTGTTAAAAGTGAAATTGGTACTCGTGGTTTTGATAATAATATTCCAAGTGGCTTTTTAAATTATCCTATATCTCAAGCAGCCGATATAACAGCCTTTAAAGCTAATTGCGTTCCCGTAGGAGAAGATCAACTTCCGATGATTGAACAAACTAATGAAATAGTTCATAAATTTAATTCTATATATGGCGAAGTATTAATTCATGCAAATGCTGTAGTACCAGAAAGTGCTATGGAAGGAAGAGTACCAGGCATTGATGGTAAAGCTAAGATGAGTAAATCTTTAGATAACTGTATTTATTTATCTGATAGTCCTGAAGAAGTTAAAAGAAAAGTTATGATGATGTATACCGATCCAGACCATATTAAGGTTGAAGACCCAGGTAAAGTCGAAGGTAATATGGTATTTACTTATCTAGAGTTATTCGTCTCTCAAGAACATTTTAAAAAATATTTACCTGAATATCAAAATCTTGATGAGCTAAAAGCCCATTATCAAAAAGGTGGCCTTGGCGATGTTAAAATCAAGAAATTCTTAAATGCCGTACTCGAGGATGTTTTATCTGAGTTTAGAAAGCGTCGTAAATATTATGAAGATAATATTGATAAAGTATATGAAATTATTAAAAAAGGAACTGAGGCTGCTAATGAAGTAGCTAATGAAACTTTAAAAGAAGTTAAAGCAGCTATAGGTATTGATTATCTTGAAAACGATAACTTCTTAAATGAGATAAAAGGAAAGTTTAATAACTAGTGAAAAAGAAAAATATTATAATAATTATTGTTAGCATTGTAATTATCTTAATAGCTATATTGGCTAGCTTTAAAATATACAATTTTCAAAAGTTTAGCTTTGATAACTATCGTTATGAAAATCTAAAGGAGTTTATAAAAGACTTTAGTATAAAAGACACCCTAGAATTTAAAAATGCTAAACTCGAGGATGATTATTTAGAATTTGAAAATATAAAGATAAAGAATAATTATCATGATTATACGGAAGCTGAAACGAGAAAGTTTGATTCTTTTAAATCCGGAGGATCTTTTGAAAAGAAAATAGATGATAAAGTTGTATCAAAATTTACTTTTGGCATTGAAACATATACTATCAAAGGTTTAATGTCATATATGAAAGCCTTTAGTATTGATAGAACCGATAAAGATAATATTAAAAGAACGGATGCTGTAGATATAGATAGTTTATTTAATAAAAATGATATCAAAGATGATTATGATTTAATAAAATATGGTTATGAACATAAAGATGATAAATTAAATATCTTATTAGATAGTGTTAAAAAAAGAAAACAAATAACTTATTTATACGCTAATCTAAATATGTTTCTAAATGAAGCTGACGATATATATCTTATCAATGGCGATTTAAAAGGATACATGACAGTATCTAAAACCGGAAGTAATAAAAAAGTTATGAAAGTTATTGTTAGATTAATTAAAGATAATATGAATACTTATTATTTTTCTTGGAACTATGATGAAGACATATATACTTTAGATGATATTAAAGAATTTTTAAATGATATTGAGATAGGCTAGGAACCTATCTTTTTTATATTAATAATTGAACGTAATTTAAAAATGTGATACTATTATTAATAATAAGAAAGGGTTGCACAATGGCCAGTTTTGGAAAACATTTTGTAGTGGACGAAAAAAATTGTCTTAGTCAAGATGCTGCCATTAAAAGGGGAACTTTTTATAGAATTACAGTTTTAACCGATCGACTTGTGAGACTAGAGTATTCCAAAGGTGGTAACTTCAATGACAGGCCTACCGATTTAGTAGTAAATCGGAATTTTGATGTGCCCAAATTTAAGGTTGAAGAAGATGAAAGATACTTAGTTATTACTACAAAGTATTTTGTCTTACAATATTTAAAAGAAAAGCCTTTCAAGGGACCAAATTTTGCACCTGATTCTAATTTAAAAGTTAAATTATTAAATACTGATAAGGTTTGGTATTATGACCATCCTGAAGCTCGTAACTTTAGGGGCTCATCCTTTAGCTTAGATGATTATAAAGGTGGCCTTAAAAAACTCGATAAAGGATTATATTCTACTGATGGTTTTGTTGCTATTGAAGATTCTTGCCCTTTGATAATTAATGAGCAAGGAGTCATAGTCTCAGAAGTTAATGATAATGTTGATATCTATCTATTTATGTATAAAAGAGACTTTGGTTTATGTTTAAAAGACTATTTTAATTTAACTGGTAAGCCATCATTAATACCAAGATATGCTTTAGGAATATGGTGGTTTAGAGACCGGATATATTCCAGTGATGATACTAGAAAACTAGTTAATAAATTTAGAGTAAATGATATACCGATTAATGTTCTTCTTTTAGGAGAGTTCTGGCATACCAAAGATCCCCAAAATATCAACTTAAGAAAAACAGGATATACCTTTAATAGGGAGTTGTTTCCAAATCCTTTAGAGTTTGTTAAAACAATGCATGAGATGGGGGTCAGGGTAGGAATTAACATTGATCCTGATGAAGGTATAAGACCTGATGAACCAGCTTTTCAAGGCTATGCCAAAGAGCTTGGTGGCACTCCTCAGGAAACGATACCCTTTAATGCTTTTGATAAAATGTTCATGCTCGTTTATTTTGAATATATTATCAATCCTTTAGTAGAATGTAATGTAGACTTCTTTTGGATAGATTACAAAAGAGATGTTAGAAATTTAAGAGCATTAGTTAATTATCATATAAGAGATTTTAATCGCTCGGAAGAAAAACGGCCTATGCTTTTAACGAGAAATCCTGGGGTAGCAGCCCATCATGATGGGGTCTTATACTCGGGTGAAACAGTTGTAAGCTGGGATACTCTTAAATATTTACCATTTTATAATTCTAATGCTAGTAATATAGGGCTTTCATGGTGGAGCCATGATGTCGGAGGTTATAAAGATGGTACCGAAGATGAAGAATTATATATAAGACATGTCGAACTGGCTACCTTTTCACCTATCTTTAGATTTAGTGCCAAAAGAGGTATCTATTATAAAAGAGAGCCTTGGCTATGGGATTATAAAACCTATAACATTGTTAAGAGTTATACACAGCTAAGACTTAGTTTAATACCATATATTTATACGGAAGGTTATACATACTCAACTACGGGAATGCCTTTAGTGCAACCCCTTTACTATTCGTATCCCGAGTTGTATGATGAGCCTGATTATAAAAATGAATATTTCTTTGGTAGTGAACTATTTATCTGCCCAATTACAACACCCAAAGATCGGGTCATGAACCGTACTATTCAAAGATTATTTTTGCCTAAAGGAACATGGTATGAGTTCCAAGGTGGTAAAAAATTTGTCGGAGGAAAAAGATATGTTACGTTCTATAACGATGAGGATTATCCCGTCTTTGCTAAGGCCGGAGCCATAATACCTCTTGCTAATTTAAACGAAGAGACATATAATTCTTGTGATAGTCCTGATAGAATGGAGATCCATATTTTCCCAGGTCGAAGTAATACCTATGTTATGTATGAAGACGATGGTGTTACCAAGATGTATGAAGATGGCTATTATATAAAGACCGCGATAGATTATAATTATATGGAGAATAATTATACAGTTATAATCCATCCAATTGATGGTAAGACGAAGATCATTCCTGATCGAAGAGATTATAAGATTATCTTTAGAAATACTAAAGAAGCGGAAAAAGTGGAAGTTTATATCGATAGTGAAAAAATCACCGATAATGTCTTATATGAAGTTAAAAATAATGACTTTGTAGTTAAGATAAATGGTGTTCCAACCACAAGACAACTTACAATAAGCTGTAGTGGTAAAGATATTGAAATCGATGCTGCCAGAATCCTTAATGAAGATATAAACTCTATTATTTCGGACTTAAAGATTCCAACAGCCGTAAAAGAAAGCTTATCGCGCATCTGCTTTAGCGATTTAGATGTTAAGCGAAAGAGAATAGAAATACGCAAGCTAAGGAAAAAAGGCTTAGGCCAAGTATTTATAAAAATGTTCATGAAGCTATATGATTATATAGCAGAGATTTAGAAGGAAGGAAGTATATTATGAATAATGAACAAAATCCTAACATTGAAAATACACCTGTAGAAACTAATATGCCGGCGAATAATCCTGCACCAACCCCTTCAACTAGTGTTGATGAGGGAATGACAACAGCTGTTGTTAATCCAAACTTTATGGAAGAAGTAGAAACTCCAACAGGACCAACAACTCCTACACCAGTACAAACACCTCCTGCTATGGAGACTCCTATTGCTCCAACACCTCAAGCTCCAACCCCTGTAGAACCTCCGAAGAAAAAAGGTATGAATAAGGGCGTTCTAATTGCCATCATTGTTATTCTAGTTGTTGTACTAGCTATCGGTGGCTATGCAGCATATCTATTCTTTGGTGTTAGCCCAAGAAATGCTCATGATAAGATTATTGATGATTTCTTTGCTGATGCTCATGAATTTGCCGAAAAACTAACGATATCTAATAATGCTGATGCTAAAACAATGAAATTATCAGCAGATTTAAGCTTTGATACTAACATGGATGAACTTAGCATGTTAAAAGATTACTCATTTAAATTAGATGCTGAGGAAGATAAAGAAGATAATTACTTTAATGTAAAATTATCAGCTTTAGAGAAAAATAAATCTTTACTTGAGGGTAGTGTTTATCTATTAAATAATAAAATGTATCTAGATTCAAAAGATTTATATGATCGAGTAATTGAAGTTGGCGATGCTGAAATTAATATTGATACTGAAGAGTTAACAGGCCTTCTTGATTTACTAAATAGTGAAAATACTACTCATTTATTAGATACATTACAAAAAGCTCTTAAAGATTCATTTAATAAAGATAAATTCACAAGAAAATTAGAAACGGCTAAGATAAATGGCAAGTCTGTTAAAGCTTTTAATAACTCATATGTTATTGATGAAGCTACAGCTTACTCTATGTTAAAAACAATGCTTACTACATTTAGAAACGATGAAAAATCATTACAAATAATTACGGATTTTGCAAATGAAGTTTTATCTTCATCTGTAGCTACTACAATTAATTCAAATTCAACAACTGAAGGTGTAGTACCAAATGAAGTTACTGTAAATGATGTTAAAGAATTATTAGATTCTTTAATTGATGAAGTAAAAGATCCTGAACTAACTGGATCAACTGCTAAAGTTTATTTTAACGTTTATACCAGTATGCTTACTAACCAAGTAATTGGTGTTAAATTAATTGTTAAAGATGATGGCCAAACTATTAACTTATTAGACTATTACGAAGATGGCGATAATAGTGGTATAAAGATTTCCCTTGATGATAAAGAATCATTTGTATTTGAAGTAAATACTAAAGATACTAAATCTGATTTTAAGATTACTGTAGATGGTGAAACTATTTTAACGGGTACATTAGTATCCACTGAAACTAAAGCTGAATTAACAGTAACTATCGAAGGTGAAGTAAGTGATGATATATCAGGTGTTACTTTAGCTATATCTTCTGAAACGGTTGATGACACTGTTAA
>CANPXU010000020.1 GCA_947586825.1 uncultured Bacilli bacterium
TTTTATGAGCCACGAGTATTGTATCAAAAAAAATACCCATATACAAGTATTTTATGTATACGGGCAATATTTTATTTACTGACTAATATTAAAATATTTTACAAGTCTTTTTCATTTAAGAATCTTTTTAAAAGAAATGTAAAAAAATAAGGGAATGTATAAAACTTACCATTAAAACCGATATTCTTATTTGCTAGTTTAATACCATATTTTATATCTTTAAATTGATTACTATCTATAAGCTTATTCAAAGATGGTGTAGAATTATCCCTGGCTTTTACTTCTACTGGTATCAAAGAATTGGTGTCTCTAATAAAGAAGTCCATTTCAATTGTACCTTTTTCATTTTTATAAAAATATAATTGATATCCAGCTTTAACTAGCATATCACCTACGATATTTTCATAGATAGCACCTTTATAAGTATTAAAGTTTTGATTTTTTCTTAAATCATCTTGAGCTTCGTCATCCAAAGAAGCAATAAGCATTCCTGTATCAGCAAAATATAGTCGATAATTGTCAGGATTATAATTTCCTTTAAGAGGTAGAGCACACTCTTCCATACAATATGATATGTTAACTATCCCGGCGTCAGATAACCAATCAGAAACTCCTACATATTCCCTATTTCTTGCTCCATCTACAATTTTTGAAATTTGAAATTTTTTATTTTCGTTACCCAAAAAAGCGGATATTTTTCGATATGTATTCAATATTCTAGCTTTGTCTAGTCCTTCAGCATATTTAGCAATATCTTCTTCATAATCTTTTAATATTTGCTCTTGCATAGGAAGTATACCACTAAAGTTTTTATTTTCGATGTATTTAGCCACTATAAAAGGCATTCCTCCAAGTATCATATATTCTTTAAAATTATTCATCATAACGTCATACTGTGTTGTAGATAAAGGTTTTACTTCTTTCATACATATATATAGATCTTCTATTTGCTCTTCGCTATAGCCTTTGGCCCATAAGAACTCTTCAAAATCCATAGAGTACATTGTATAATCTTGTTTATTTCCAACACTATTTGATTCAATTTCTTTATAATTGATGCCCATAATAGAGCCAGAACAAATAACATCATATCTTTTATCAATATTGAATGATTTTAATGAAGTTGCACAATTTATACAGTCTTGCAGTTCATCAAAAAAAATTAAAGTTTCTTTTGGAACAAACTTAAAATTGTTGTTTATCATAGATATATTATTTATAATTTTATCCACTTCAAAACCATCATCAAATATAGTTTTATATTCTTTTTGAAGAGCAAAATTAATTTCAACAACATATTTGTAATTATTTTTAGCAAAATTCTCTATTGCATCGGTTTTTCCTACTTGTCTAGCTCCCTTTACAATAAGAGGCATCTTATCAGGAGAATTTTTCCAATCAAGCAAAAAACTATCGATTTTTCTTCTTAATCTCGGCATTTATTATCACCTCTATATTGGCTTTATCACAAAATTCCAGCCATTTCAATCTGTTTTCTCACAAAATCCCAGGCTTTTTTGACTGTTTTATCACAAAATTCCAATTTTATTCTTCAATCGCTGCTTGTTTACTAAACAAACATCCACAGTAGTTTTGTCTATAAAGTTGATACTTTTTAGAGTATTCAATCGATTTTTTATAGCCATCTTCTTTTTTAAAGTCACTATATAAAAATTTTATATTTTCTTCTTCCGCGATTTTTGCACCGATGCTATTAATTACTTCAGAATTTTTATAAGGGCTTACTGTTAAAGTTGTGCCAAAATAGTCATATTCCTTTTCTTTAGCCATTATGGCCGTTTTTTTAAGTCTTAGTTTATAACATAAATGGCATCTACTTCCACCCTCGGGTTCAAGTTCAAGACCTATAGCAATTTTTCTAAAATCTTCATTACTATAATCACAATCTAGAAATTCTAGTTTATTTTGGTGATCTATTTCTTTTAAAAGTCTTATTTGTTCATTTTTTCTTTTTAAGTATTCCTCTTCAGGTTCAATATTAGGATTATAATAAAGAATAGTAATATCAAAATATGGAGTAAGTCTAGCTATACACTCGGTGGAACATGGTCCACAGCAAGAATGAAGTAATAGTTTAGGTACCCCATTTAAAGATGATATTATCTTTTTCATTTCTTCATTATAATTATTCTTCATTATTTATCTCCCCTGACTGAGCAGTCACATTTCCATCTTCCGTATATACATTAAAGATATAATTGTCGCTACTGCTATCTAAGTATAGCACACCCCCACTTCCCACGGAAGCATATATTGACTGATACTTATTTAGCTTTTCAATATTAACATTATTTATAAAGACAATATTACCATCATCCATTCGAAGTAAAAATCTTTCTTCATCTAAAATAACTCCATTATATTCATCCGGATCATACTCAATCTCACTTATCATATAGATAATATCGCTATCAACTTTACTAAAGGCTTTAACAAAGTTATCATAAGCATCAGATTTAACATAATTAACTAAGATAGGTACCCCTTTATAGGCATTATTATCTACCGTTTTACCACCCTCGAGAACTATCTTATTATCTAGGCTATTAAAGAATAATATCTTATTTTCTTTAACATCAATCGTAACTTCGCCTCTTAAGTTAATACTTATCTTAGCATCCTTTACTAAAGGCAAATTTTTAATTTTCTTTTTAGCCGATGAAGTAAGCATTTTAAATATCGAAGTATCTAAATCAATATTCGCGGATTTTAATACTTCGTTTTCAGATAAATATTTAAGTCCTTTAACATTAATACTTTTTATTTTCACGGTAAAAAGATAGTAACCACACATAGCTACTAGATAAATGATAAGAAGTATTAAGATAACACCACTTATACGAATCTTTCTTTTTCTCTTTTTACCCTCTTTATCCATATTAATTCCATCTTACAATAGTAGGTTCACATACTAAATCGATATTTCTTTTTTCTTTAGCTTCTTTCTTTATTTTATCAATTAATTTTATAACATCATCAAAGGTAGCATCACCATCATTAATAATAAAGTTCGCGTGTTTTTCACTGACAACAGCTCCCCCGATTTTGGTTCCTTTAAAGCCAAGTTCTTCAATTAAACGGCCCGCGGCAATGTCATCAGGATTTCTAAAGATACTACCTACATTTGGCTTATCAAGAGGCTGCGTATCTTTTCTTTTTTCATTTCTTGTGCCTATATCACTTAGCACTTCAATAGGATTGCCTTTTTCACAAATAAAGGTTACACTTAAAACAATATAATTATCTTTTAATGAAGTATAACGATAACCAAAAGAAATATCATCTTTGGTAAGCGTTTTTATCTTATTATCTTTGTCAATTACTTTTACTTCTTTGACATATTCCATTATCTCATGGCCATAGGCACCAGCATTGCCCACGACACTTCCCCCGACAGTACCAGGAATCATCGAAAAGGGAGCAAGTGATACTAACTCTTTTTGAAGGCAGACATTTACAAGTTTTGGAAGCATAACACCCGCCCCTGCGGTTACTATATTGCCATCAATATCAATAGTGTTAAATTCATCAAGTTTAATAATCACGCCATCAAAGTAACTATCATCTAAAAGGACATTGGAAGCATTACCTAAAATATAATACTTCATATTATTTTCTTTTAAATAGTCTAAAAGTTTAGTTAAATCAACATAAGAATATGGTCTTACTAAATATTTGGCAGTTCCCCCGATGTTAATGGTAGATAGATTTTTTAAACTAACATTTTCTAAGACAATACCATATTTATCCATTAAATCACCTTCTTTATTTCATTATATATTATCTCTGAAGAGTTCTTCATATCCATATTATGGAGATTATCTTTCATTTTTTGATATTCACTATTATTATCTTTTAATAAATTATTCATAAGTTCATAAACTATTTTATCATTTAAATCTTTTTCTTCAATCATCATACTAACGCCTTTATTCTTTAAATCTAAAGCATTATAGTATTGATGATTATTTGCAACATATGGTGATGGAATAATAATACTTGGTACTTGGACTGCTAAAATTTCCGATAGAGTTCCGGCACCTGCTCTGGAAATAATTAAATCTGTAGATTGTAAGAGGCCAGACATGTTATCAAGATATGGTAATATCTTAACATTTTTACTAAATGATCTATTTTTGATAAAATCATCATAATAACTTTTACCGGTTATATAAAGGACTTCATAAGAAGCATCATCATTTACATAAGATAAAACTTTGGCAAAAAAATCATTGATTGTATTACTTCCTAGGGATCCCGATACAATAAGAACGAGTTTTTTATTTTCCGAAAGCCCTAAAGACTTTTTGCTAAGCTTAGGTCCTTTTAAAGCATTTTCACCACAGGGATTACCCGTATAACAAACTTTTTTAGCTTTGGCAAAATATTTTTTACTATTTTCATAAGAAACACAAACTAAATCAGCTTTACGAGCAAGAAATTTATTGGTCTTGCCGGGAATACTATTTTGTTCATGGATAACGACAGGTACTCCCATTTTATGGGCAGCCATTATAACCGGAAATGTTACATAACCTCCAGCCCCAATGACAACGTCAGGCTTAAATTCTTTAAAAAACTCAAGGCACTTATTCTTAGCCTTATTTATAAGTCCAAGGTTTTTAATATCGCGCATTATAAGACGGGTACTAAAGCCGTATATTTCTAGTTCTTCATACCTAAAGCCAAGCTTTGGCACAATATCTTTTTCCATCCGGTTATGAGTTCCAATATATAAAACATTTACACTCGGGTCTTTTTCTTTAAATTTATTTATAATTGCAATCGCAGGATAGATGTGGCCACCTGTCCCACCTGCACTAACAACGATATTCATAGTTTATCACCTTAACTTAATTATAATATTTCATATGCTATTTTACAAATTAATAGCTCATTATTTACATTATAAATTCAGGATATAATAGGGATATAAATTAGTTATCTTGTTTTTATCATCTACCCCATATATAAAAACTTCTTTATTTAATTTTTTAAACCGATCTATAAGACTATCACTAGTTAAGTTCATTAAAAGGCACACAAAATCATAACTAAACTCATGATCGGTAGTATTAAGAACATAGTTAAGTACTCCTACTTTATAATGACGTTTTTTATTAAAGAGTTTTTTAATAACATTATCATAAAAAGATATAACATAAATATTTTTATTTGAGTGACTTTCTAGTTTTTCATGAAGAGTATCTATATTAATAAAAGGATACTTGATATCGATAACCATTATCTTATCTGTTTTAATATTAAGGACATCATCAAGAAGAATAATACCCTCTTTCTTCATAGTTTTATATGAAGTATTAATAACTAAATTACCTTTATATAAGGGGTCATGATGAATAACAAGTTTCTTATCTTTACTAGGCCTTACATCACACTCAAAGCCTACACAATCGGTATCTAATGCTTTAGTTAATGCCTTTAAACTATTCTCGGGAGCCACACTAGTAAGTCCCCGATGAGCTATAAGTTTATAAAGCATAATATCACCTAGTAAATGATATTATTTTCTTTTAAAAATAATGCAATATAAAAAGATAATAATTAAAAAAGTCAAAGTAGCTATGCCTGGCGTTTTAATATCACTTATAAAACTATCTTTGATACTTATATCATCATTTCCTTGCGTTACTTCAATAGCTTTTATGACCTTTTCTTTATGCACTAAAAAAGTATAAGTTGATACCTCTTCATCATAAACTTCAATAATGATATGATTATCACCGCTTGTTAAAAAGTCATTACCATATACTGATACTTTGCCCGTGGCCTCATAATCAAAATCCAAAGTGTTTTCACCTTCATCTAGATCTATTTCATAATAAAAAACTTCAGGATTAAATTCTGAAGTCATATAGCCATTATATACGATAAAATCCTTAAGCATAGTATCATCCTTCAAACTAATTTAATTAATATTTCATTCATTATATATAGTTTGTCCGGATTTATAAAAATATTACCATCTTTATGGATTAAATCACCTGTTTTAACTAGTTCATCAACAGGATATTGATTTTGTAAATTAACATTAAATTTATCATAGAAATGTTTAAGATTAATTCCTTTAGTTTTACGAAGGCCCAGGATTATTTCATAGTCCATCATTTCTTTTTCACCAAGCATCTCTTTTTCCATGACATAATTACCACCGATATACTTAGTAAGACTACGCGTATTAGTATATCTTACTTGAAAAGCGTAACCACTTGCTCCAACACCAAAACCATAATACTCTTCATTATCCCAATAGGTTAGATTGTGTTTACTTTCATAGCCAGGCTTAGCAAAATTGCTTACTTCGTATTGTTCATAACCTTCACTTTTTAATGTTTTACGAATTGTTTCATACATTTTAGCATCTAAGTCTTCATCAATTGCTTCGACTTTTTTGCCATATATTTTGGTATTAGGCTCAATCATTAAACTATAAGTACTAATGTGAGGAACATCAAGTTTTAAAAATAGTTTTAGATCTTTTTTAAGCATCCGAAGATTTTCATTTTGTAAGGCATACATTAAATCGACATTGATGTTCGTAAGGCCCTTGGCTTTACACATGTTAATCTTTTGCAAAGCATCATCAAAGTTAGCTTCTCTTTCTAAGAATTTTAAATTCTCTTCATCAAAAGATTCAATTCCAATACTTATCCGATTTACCCTATTTGCTAGTAATTTATCAACAAGTTTTTCCGAAACATCAGAAAGATTACATTCAAAAGTAAATTCTATATTATCATCTAAATGAATTAACTTAACAATTGAAAATAAAAAATCTAACTCTTCATCATCAAGAGCACTAGGAGTTCCTCCCCCAATATAGATTTTAGATATTGTTTCATCCATATATCGATCTTTAATTTCTTTTTGTAAAGCTACTAAATAATCATGAACCCATTTTTTATCATAATAAAACTTACAAAAATCGCAATAAGAACATATTTTTTTACAAAAGGGAATATGGATATATACTGCTTTTATTTCATCCAAATAATATCACCTACTTAAATTTTTTATTAGCCTTGCTGACTCATTTTAGCTACTTCTTCATCTTGGGCTTTGATAGCTCTTTCCGAAAGATTATTAATGGCATTGGCAATGGTCATATGTGAGCATTTATATTCTTTAGCAAGCTGACGAAGAGGAATTTGTTGATAGACATTTTTAAAACGAGCCTCTAAAGCTTGAGCTTCCGTTAAACAGTTTTTTCTACGGCTTATGCTTCCCGCTTTAGAGCGTGATTCTAAAAGTTCTTTTTGCAAAGTAAGTCTAACACGCATTGCTTTAAATTGATTGTAATATAAACTCTTTTCATCGGAAAGCATTTCTAAATATCTTTTAACAGTAGGTCTTGAGCACCCAAAATGATTGGCAGCCTCTGTCATATTATGGCCTTCATCACTAACAATGTATTCTACTAATTCATCTAAAAAATTATTTGTCACTCTTCATCCTCACTTAATACTGCTAAAAAGGCTTCTTGAGGTACTTCAACAGAACCAATCATCTTCATCCTCTTCTTACCTTCTTTTTGCTTTTCTAATAGTTTTCTTTTTCTTGATACATCGCCACCGTAACATTTAGCAAGGACATTTTTACGCATCGCGGCAATATTTTCTCGAGCTATAACTTTTGAACCTATACTTGCTTGAATAGGAACTTCAAAGTTTTGTCTTGGAATAAGTTTTCTAAGTTTTTGAGTAATACTTCTTCCTTTGCTATAAGCCATTGATTCATGAACAATAAGCGATAAAGCATCGACTACATCGCCATTTAATAAAATATCCATCTTAACAAGTTTACTTTCTTTATAACCACATATTTCATAATCAAAAGATGCATACCCTTTAGTAGTACTTTTTAATTTATCATAAAAATCATATACGATTTCTCCTAAAGGGATTTCATAATGAATATTAACTCTATTTTCATTTATATAATCCGTTGTTTTATAAATGCCTCTTTTATTTTGGCATAAAGTCATGATAGGCCCAATGAACTCTGAAGGAGCAATAATATTAGTATAGATATAAGGCTCTTCAATCTTAACTATCTTCGTCTTATCAGGCATTTTGTTTGGTGAATCAATCTCTATTACTTCACCACCTGTGAGTGTTACTTTATAGATAACTGATGGTGATGTAGCTATTGTATCTAAATTAAATTCTCTTTCGAGTCTCGTTAGAATTATATCCATGTGTAAAAGGCCTAAGAAACCAGTTCTAAAGCCAAAACCTAAAGCTATAGAAGTTTCTGGTTCAATCGTAAGAGAGGCATCATTTAACTTTAATTTTTCTAAAGCTTCTTTAAGTTCATCATAACGACTAGACTCGGTTGGAAATATACCAGAGAAAACCATTGGCTTCATTTTCTTATAACCTTTTAAAGGCTCGGATGCCGGATTATTTGCTAAAGTTATGGTATCACCTACGGCTACTTTAGATATATCTTTAATCGAAGCACAAATATAACCAACCATACCACTTTCTAAACAGTCAAGGCTTTGATAAGTCATGGTATGAACACCGACTTCGGTAACTTCAAAGACGGAATCTGTGGCCATCATCTTAATCTCATCTTTAACTTTTACTTTACCACTTACGATTTTAACAAGTAAAACTACACCTTTATATGAATCAAAATAACTATCAAAAATTAAAGCTTTTAAAGGAGAATCCTTATCTATTTTCGGAGGCTCTATTTTTCTTACAACTTCATCAAGAAGTTCTTTAACGCCCTGTCCAGTTTTACCACTTACTAAAAGAATTTCCTCTTCTTTAAAGCCTAAAACATCCATTAACTCTTTTTTTACTTTAGGCACATCAGCATTAGGCAAATCTATCTTATTTAAAACCGGAATAATTGTTAAATCATCTTCCATAGCAAGATATAAATTGGCAAGGGTTTGGGCTTCAATACCTTGCGATGCATCAACGACTAAAATAGCTCCTTCGCAGGCTGCTAAAGAACGAGATACTTCATAAGAAAAATCGACATGGCCAGGTGTATCAATTAGATTTAAAGTATAGTTTTCGCCTTCATAATTGTAATCAAGCTTAACGGTATTAAGTTTAATTGTTATGCCTCTTTCTCGCTCTAAATCCATACTATCAAGCATTTGATCTTGCATTTGTCTTTTATCTACTAAATGGCAAATTTCCAAGATTCGATCTGCTAAAGTACTTTTACCATGATCAATATGAGCTATTATTGAAAAATTACGAATATGGGAATTTTCCATAGTCATCACCAAATAATATTATACCTAAAGATAAAAGATAAATAAAGAGTTAACCCAAAAACAAAGCCTTTAAAAAATCCAGAATATTTTTGGAGTTATTGGTCAGAATTATCGAAAGTTTATGGGTTATCGTATTGGCACTTTTAGTTAAAAAATTGGAATAATCAGGCTTCTCAGGTAAATAATCTTCCATACTAATATCGGCTCCGGCAGCAATATCACTTTCAAACTTTTCAATTTGCTGTTGAGTAAATGTTGTTTTATCTCTAATGACTTTATCATAATAACCGGTTTTGTTTAAAGTGTATAAAATAACATAGAAACAGAATAATACAATTAATATCTTTAATATGGGATGAAGTTTTTTCTTTTTCATACGGCATTATCACCTAAGGTTATATATTCTTTTAGATATTTAGCTAGAACTTTTAAAGTATTATCTACTTCATCAATATAGTTATAAACGCCTCCGACTTCAATTAAGATGGTATTATTATTAAAATCTTCATTATAAACTCCATCTACACCTTCGCCTTGCTTTTCCATAATGCCCCTGGTAATGGAAGGATCAAAATCTTTTAACTTATCATTTAAAAAGTTCATAAACTTACTATTTTCTATGTAATTAGGATTTTCAAGTCCTAAGATAAATAATACTTTTGCATATTTTTTACCATCAATAATTGTTGTCGTAGCTTCGTAAGGTGCAGCATCTCTATGTAAATCGATAAAAATCTCTAAATCGGGATAGTTAATTATACTTTGTTCTAAAAAGTGGCGACTAGCAAGATAGCTTTCATAATAATTCAAATTATTTTCATTCATATATGAGGTTATATCACCCTCTTCAACAACGGCATAAACACCTTCATCTTCAAGATAAAAAGAAAGCATATGAGCAGCATATACTACATTATAGTCTAAGTTATAACTATTAAGTTTTTGATAAGAATATAATTCTGTTGGATGCGTATTATAGATATATACCTTATATTTTTTAGGAGTGTTATCATCAACATTAACTACTGGTTTAGATGTATCAAAATCTGGATTAGTAGTAGATGATGTATCAATATAAGTATCAGTTAAGAATTTAATATGACCACTTGATAGTTTTATTTTACTGCCAATAAAATAAACTAAAGAAAAAAAGATAGCTAATAAAGTTAAACGTTTTAAAAATTTAAATTTTTTTCTCTTAAACCTAACCTTTTCCATGCAATCACCAACATAAGTATATAAATTAAGATTTAAAAAAATTGTCAAAATATATCATATTTATTAAATAAGGTAAAATTCTAGTTTTTCTTGCTTATTTTAGGACTTTTTGGTAAAATGATATCGTATCAAAAAAAGAAGGGAGATTTAACATGCCTAATATTAAAAGTTCAAAGAAAGCAGTTAAAGTAATTGCGAAGAAAACTTTAAACAATCATGAACCTAAAGCTAGAGTTAAAAATTTAATTAAAAATATTGAAAAAGAACTAAACGAAAATAATATCGAAGCTGCAAATACTTTATATAAAGATTTTCAAAAGGCTTGTGATGATGCCGTTAGTAAAGGATTAATTAAAAAGAACACTGCGGATAGAGAAAAATCAAGATTAGCTCAAAAAATTAAAAATGCGAAGTAGTTTATGACTACTTTTTTCTTGCTTTAAAAAATGATAAAATATTTACAGGAGATTAAATTATATGAAGAAAGCCATAATTATTATTTTATGCATTATTTTAGTCGGTGAAACCGCAATATTCGCAGGAAGAATAAGTGACTTCCTTAAAGATAAATTTATTAATAATCAATATATTTATATTCCCGAGAGCAATAATTACGCTAAAGACGAAGGATTTATGTACGTATCTTTAACAGATTCTTTTACACCCTATTCATATCAAGATTTACTAAATATTTTATATACTGCTATTAATAATGGCTGGGAAACATTTACTTTCTATTGCCCAAATGAATATGAATCTTGTTTTGATGATATAAGTGAAATTAGTAATGATAATCTAATACTTACTCATATTAATAATTTTGTTCATCCTTATAATAGCTTTACCAATGTAGCAACAACTATTTATGAATCTGGTGAAGTATCCATTCGTATTTATCATGTATATTCTGATGAGCAAATCAAAGAAATTGATGCTAAGATTGATGAAATAATTAAGAATAATACTTCTAAAGATAAAGATGCTTATCAAAACCTAGAAGCATTACACGATTATATAATTAACAATACAAAATATGATCAAAGCGTAGATGAAAATGGCAAAAGTAAATATCAATCAAATACCGCATGGGGTCCTCTTTTCGAAGGTTATGCTACTTGTAATGGCTATACGGATGCCATGGCAATTATCTTAACTAAACTTGGCTATAAAAATTATAAGATAGCTACTACTCCTGATCAAATAAGCTACAAATCAACCGGTCATGTTTGGAATGCTGTTTATGTTGATTTAAATGATAAAAAAGGCCCAAGATGGTTACATATTGATCTTACATGGGATGATCCCGTATCAAAAAATGGTAAAGATTATCTTTACCACAAATACTTTTTAGTAGACAACGAAGCAATCAAAAAGGTTGATAGCGAAGGTGAAACCAAAATCGAAGAACATAACTTTGATGCCAGCGTTTATTTAGAGTTCAATGATTCAATAAAGGATATTATTCCTGATAAGGCAGCATCATAATCTTCAGCATCAAACCAAGTCACAGGAAGTTGATTATTAAACCAGGTATATTGTCTTTTGACATAATGTCTGGTATTTTTTTTGATTAAGTCTTTAGCTTCTTCCAAAGATATTTTGCCATTTAAATAAGATATTATTTCTTTATAACCAATAGCTCTTTTTAAAATCATGCTACCAGGATATTTACTATAAAGACTTTTTACTTCATCTACTAAGCCATTGGCATACATTATATCTACTCTTTGATCTACTTTTTCATAAATCTTATCTCTTGCCATCGTAAGGCCAATATAAATAACATCCCGATACAAACTTTTATCTTTATTATTAGTAACATTTTTATTATTTAAAAAATTAATAAGTCTGATTCGATTACTTGGATGAATCTTCATGTCTTTATCTTTAGCTAAAGCCATTTGATAAAGCTCTTCATTAGTTAAATCATCATAGGTGTTATCATCTTTTTCTGAAAAGTTATAATCATAAAATAAAGCGTTAATATAAAGCCCTGTTCCACCACATACAATAAAGTTTTGCTCTAGGTTACTATCAATTATTTTTCTAGCATCCTTTTGATAATCACTAACACTATACTCTTCATCAGGATGTTTAATATCAATAAGATAATGCTTGATGCCTTGCATCTCTTCTTTAGTTATTTTAGCACTACCAATATCAAGTTCCTTATATATCTGAGTTGCATCACAGTTTATAACTTCAGCGTTATATTTCTTAGCTAAATCAATTGATAATCTTGTTTTTCCTACCCCACTTGGGCCTACAATGCATATAATCATAACTTTTCCCTTTCTTTCCTATATTATAAGCTAACTTATTTGACAATTACAATATTATTTAATATATTAAGTTCATGGAAATTATAGGAATTATTTGTGAATATAACCCATTTCATAATGGTCATGTTTATCATTTAGAAAAGATTAAAGAACTATATCCTGACAGTATTATAGTTCTAGCTTTAAATGGCTATTTTATGCAACGAGGCGAAATTTCAGTTCTTACTAAAGAAGATAAAGTTAAACTTTCTTTAATGTATGGCGTGGATATTGTTATTGAACTTCCTTTTATATATGGAACCCAAAGTGCTGACACTTTTGCCTACCGAGCTATCGAATCGCTTAATAAATTAAAGATAAATAAAATTGTTTTTGGTTCCGAAACTAATGACATAGAAAAATTAAAGTTAATAGCTAAAACTTCTCTTACTAAGGATAATGATGATAAAGTAAAAGAACTTTTAGATAAAGGATATAACTATCCTACTGCTCTAGCTAAAGCTTTGAATCTTAAATTTGAATTTAAGCCTAATGACTTACTTGCTATTTCCTATATTAAAGCTATTTTACAAATTAATCCTAAAATAGAGCCTATTTCAATTCAAAGAACTAATGACTATTTAGATTTAGAGTCAAGTGATGATATTATAAGTGCTTCGAATATTCGTAACAAATTAAAAGCAAATGAAAATATTAGCAAATATGTTCCGAGCAAGGTAGTTAGCAAAATATTAAATGTAAATGAGGATTTATTATTTAAATACCTAAGTCTTATTATCAAAAGAGATGATGACTTATCTAAGTATCTAGATGTTGACGAAGGAATTGAGTATCGTTTAATTAAGGCTTTAGATAAATCTCATAGTTTAAATGAGTTAATCGAAAACTTAAAAACGAGAAGATATACTTATAATAAATTAAATCGGATGCTTATTCATATTCTCATAGGAGTGCAAAAGAAGGACGCTAAAGTGGATAACGATTATCTAAATATTCTAGGCTTTAATAAAAAGGGTCAAAAGTATCTTAAGGATATTCGTAAAGAAATACCCGAAAGTAATAAAAACTCTATAATTAGAGATTATGAAAAAAAAGCTTCCTTTATATACGATTTAATTATGAATACTAATACATATAAAAAAGAGCTTGAAAATAAACCTATTATTCTCTAGCTCTTTTTTTCTCGCTTATTATAAGCCAAATACCTATTAATAAAAATTCACTAAATACGACAGGCATAGCATATCTAAAATATGTATTAACAGGAGATGCAAAACAAATCAAAATCGACATTGCATATGGAAGCAAAAAGATTAAATACTTTTTATTATTTCTAAATAGATAGAAAGCAAACGCAATAATAAGCCAAGTGCTGATTCCTATATTACAAGAAAGGCCTAAAATAGGAATATAGACAAATAATGCACCATAACCTTTTAAAACATTTCTAAGACCTGTTAAAGAATTAAAGTGATAATCTACTAAATCATTTTGTGTTACCCTTTTATCATAATTAGCATATATATACCAAGATATTTCTTCAGGGTCAATATAACCATATGTATTATTGAGTGTGGCATCAATATATACCAAAGGATGTTTAATAAGTCCTCTTCCCCAAGCCATCAAATAATTTTTAACGTCTTCTTTAGTAGCATATTTATTAAACGTATTTTTAACAGGATCCGCAATTATAGGATCATATTTCTCTTTAGCTGTATCATAATCAATAACTTTAGCTATAGCTTCCCTATCTTTTTCTGATATATCATCTTCATAATATTTTATTTCTCGAGCAGTTTGTTGGAAAAATAAGCTCATTGTTTCTCTGATGCTTGTACCTGTGATACCCAAATGAGGAAGCAAAACGTTAGTAAAAGAAAAATAAATACCGATTGTACATATGGCTATCGTAAGTATTTTGCAAAAGTTTTTATGGCTATATAATACAAGGCCAATATAAAGAGGAATAACTATAAATATACCATTATTTCTGAATAAACAAAGTAGCAATGAAAAGATAAACAATTCGATAGCACGTGGCCAAGAAAACTTTTCCTTTTGATATTTATGAATAAATTCAAAAACACAAATAGCTAAATTAATAAATATAATCGTATAATAGACATCTTTATTTCCATTGATAGCATAAAGTGGGAAAATAGGTATTAAAGCATATGCAGTCAGCATTAAAAGCAAATAGCGATTATTAATCTTTCTTTTCTTTAAAAATAAAATAGTTCTTGTAAGGGTTAGTGCTAAACATATCCCTTGAAGAAAGCTATATATAAATAAGCCAAAATTGTCATTTACAAGATACCTGCCCAGTTTTAAACAAGAACCTAATAAAACTGTATGCACAACAGGATGATGATTAGTAATTGTAACATCTTCATTTATTAAAACTGAGTAATCTAAATACTTAGTTTTTTCACCAAGAAATTGTTTAATTTGATAAGAAGGATCAGGTGATAAAACAATAGGATAAAATGCTACATAATAAATCGCCCAAGAAATAAAAAGAGGTATAAAGCAAAACCAAAATGGTCTTTTGTTAAATAATTTAACTACTTTATTTTCTTTTAGTTTTTTATTATTTATTTTTATAATTAAATCTTTTACTAAAGGTATTAAATTTCTAATAAAGAAATAATAACCAAAAATATTTACAATCATTAAGCCAAGATGATAACCCTTGAAAAGTTCTAGAAAAGATCCATATAATTCATATCCATTACCAATTATTAAAAAGCACGTAAAAAGACCGGCGATAATATTATTATAAGTATTACCTTTTCTTTCCTTGCGATAAAGCCAAAACATTAAAACTATAATTATGATGAGTGCCACAATTAAAAAAGGCTTTGAAAAACTTAACTTTATGTAAGGCTTTAATTGTTCAAGACCACCTTCATATATATTATAAAAACTAGTAAAAAGAGCTACACTACTTAGTAAGCTAAGTAATATATATTTTATTGTTTTCATATATTTAAATTCCTCTAACTTGCTTACTCATAATAGCATATTTTATATATGATGTCAAAAAGCTATTCACAGCTTAATTTCTCAATTATCATTATCACTGACAGTATCAAATTTATCCTATAAATTGCCAACTTTCTTTTAGAAAGGAGGCTTGATATTATGAAGAAAAAAAGGTTTTTTTACAAGTCGTGCCTATACAACCATTATATTTTTATCATTAATTATAGTATTATTTTTTTAGTCTCTTTGATAGTGGTTTCTAAATCAGCAAATAGTCATTTAGTTTCAATTAAGTATTTATCAATATTTTCTAATTCTTTTATTCCGTTATTATTTTTTAAGATTTCCATCTGAGTTCTAGCAGAATCATTAAGTTTTATTAATCTTTCCCTTTGTGATAGACCTAACTTTATAAATTCGGCATTAGAATTTTCTAAATTATTTAATATAACTAAATGAAGTATATCAGTATAATCTCTTATATTTCCTTCTTTAGCAAGTTTAGGATTACTATCTCTCCATTCTTTTGCAGTCATTCCAAACAATGCTACATTTAAAACATCTGCTTCCTCAGCATAAGCAAACTTCTTCTGCTCTTCTGTAAGTGTTGGAACGATGTAAGTTTTTACCGCATCGGTATGAACTACATAATTTAATTTTGATAGAATCCTATTTGCTTGCCAATCTATTTTCTCTTGATATGCTTCATTTGTTTTTAATCTTTCAAATTCTGTTATTAAATATAACTTGAATTCAGGGCTTAACCAACTGGCAAATTCAAAAGCAATATCTGGATGAGCAAATGTACCTTTGCTATATTTTCCACTACTTGGAATAATACCAATAGCATTAAAACTCTTCTTCCATCTATTTGGAGTCATAGTAAATCTATTATATGGAACTTCAGCAATTTTAATTCTGTGGGATTCCACGGAATTAAAATTTTCATTATTAATTTCTTCCCATAAACTATAATAATCAAAAGAGTTCTTATTAGACATCCAATTTCTTATTACTCCAGATGGATCTTTGGAATTTGCATATTTTGCTAAATCTGTTAAAGAAATATAATTAACATTCCCAACTCGCATTATTCCAACTTTGTTTTCTTTTACAATAATTTCAGTTGTTACTATATTTGTTTTCATTTTACCCCCTTAGTTTATAAATTCATTTTAGCATAAATTTTAACATATTAAAACTCGAACCAATCAAAATATTTGAAAAGTTCGGGTTTTCTATTTATCTGGTGTCCCTGAAGGGAGTCGAACCCTTGACCTAATGCGTCGGAGGCATTCGCTCTATCCAACTGAGCTACAGGGACAAAAGTAAATAAGTAAACTAAAATAGTTTACCTATTATTCGTGCTATATCGTTAAAAGTAACAGCAATCATAAGAAGGAATATCAATATAAAGCCTATTGTATGGCATATATTTTCGATTTTAGCATCTACTTTCCTCCGGAAAATTGCTTCGATTAAAAGGAATAAAACATGTCCACCATCAAATGCTGGGAAAGGTAATATATTAATAAAGCCAACATTAATAGATAAATAAGCAATTAAGAACATAATATACCAAATTGATTCAGAAATTGCTGAATAATTAAAGGCTGAACCGACCATGCTATACATACCAACAGGTCCGGATAAATTATCAAAGCTTACCTTACCACTTATTAGGCCCCATATAGTATAAACAAATGAATCTACTATAGAGCCAAATCTTTTGAAAGCATAAAGTATTGGTTTAAAGAATCCGGATGTATCATCTTTAGCCATAGAGATACCATAGCCTTCGGTTTCTTCACCAGTTTCATCTTTAAACTTGCCTGGGGTAACTTTTATTTTTTCTTCTTTACCATTTTTATGTTCAACGGTAAAGGTTGTGTAATCATTTTTGTTTTTATATACCATTATTACCCGAGCTTTATCCCAGTTTGAAACATCATAACCATTTATAGAAGTTATAACGTCCCCACTTTGCATACCAGCTTCATACGCAGGTGAGTTAACATAGACTTTATCAATAACCGGCTTGATAGGATCTCCGCCCCAGATGAAAGCAATAATTATAAAACCAGCGATAGCAAGAAGAAAGTTATTAACGACTCCCGCAACCATTATGATAAGTCTTTGATACCATGGCTTATTGCAAAGAAGTTGCTTCTTAGGTATTTTGTCATCATCATCGTATACTTCACCGGCCATTGATACAAAGCCACCAATCGGAATCCAACGAATATTATACGTTATTTTATCTTTCTTACCCTTCCACGAAAAAGCAACAGGTCCCATGCCTATCGAAAATTCATAAATATAAACTTTAAATTTCTTGGCCCACATAAAATGACCAAATTCATGAACTAATATTATTAAGCCTAAAACAAATAATAATAGTAATAATTTAAGAATAAATAAAACTGCTGAAGTAATAAATGTCATTTATAATAATCTCCTTTTAATATAATATTGATGATAAGAAAATAAATGTCATAAAAATGAAAATCATACTGTCTAAACGATCTAAAATACCACCATGACCAGGTATTAATTTAGAATAGTCTTTAATATCATTTTCTCTTTTTATTTTACTAAATACTAAATCACCTACTTGACCTACAAGTGATAGTATAGCAGTAAGAATGATTATTTTCCAAGAGAAATCATCTAAAGCAAGAAAATAAAATAAAGTTGGAATAATGGTTCCAGCAAGTAAACCACACGCAAAGCCTTCCCAAGTTTTATGCGGGCTAATAATCGGAGCCATTTTATGCTTACCTATTAAAGAGCCTAAAATATATGCAAAAGTATCGGTAATCATTGGAATTAAGATTAGATAGATGAACAGCCCTATTTCTCCCCTACCACCAGATCTTGCTCTAGCTAAAATAAATGAGCTAAATCCAAGGCCTAAAAAAAGCACTGAGCCAATCAAAAAGAAAGCATCTTGAGCAGTATACTTATCATGTTTATATATAATGATTGGAATAAGCAAACTAAAAATAGTAAATAATAATGCCTTGTAGGTAATTCCTTGAGTAAGTGATCCACCATTAAAATTAGAGAAAACAATAAGCATTAAGGAAAGAATTGCTAAAGCACACATCCAAAAAGGAATTTTACGATGCGTTTTCTTTAAATCTAGTAATTCCTTAAAACCAAGTAAGGCTGCAATTCCCACTAAAAAAGCAAAAAATTGCTCTCCTAAATATATGGGTAATGCTACAATCAAAATTAAGATAATAGCACTTATTATTCTCGTTTTCATACTTCTTTACCTCTACATTCTTTCATCAAACTTGTCAACATCATCCATTTGAGACTCAACTAAAGAAATAAATCTCCGTTTATAAGAGACAACTTTTCTTTGCAATTCTTCGGCTTCTCTTTCAATATTTTGAGCCTTAATCAAAGAATTATTAACAATTTTAGAGGCATTAGCTTTAGCTTCTTCAATAATGACTTTACCTTCATTAATAGCTGCTTTTTGGGCATTTGCCGAAGCTTCTTGAGCAACTAAAAGAGTATCATGCAAAGATTTTTCTATTGTTTTATAATGCTCTAGCTCTTTGTTTAGATGCTCCATTTCTTTGGTACTTTCCCGTAATTTTTGTAAAATATTTTCGTATTCTCTAATAACTTCATCTACGAAAGCATTTACATCGGTTTTATTATACCCTGAAAAACTTGTTCTAAACTTCTTCATGGTATAACCTCCCTACCAATCTATTTCATCAGTATCTTTATTACCCTTACTTTTATCATTATCGTCAGTTATTTTGCCTTGAACATTAACATTTTTAGGAGCACATAAATAAATACCTACACCTAAACTTTGAATATTTCCGCCAATGGCATATATACAACCACTTAAAAAGTCAATTATTCTTTTGGCTTGATCAGATGTAACCCTCTTAAGATTAACAACTACACTATTACGAGCCTTTAAATGATCAGCTATTTGTTGTGATTCAGAATAAGCTCTTGGTTCAAGTAATATAACTTTATTGCCAGTCTTATCAGCTTCCTTTAAAGCATCTTCTTTACTTATTGAATAGTATTCATCTTCACTACTACTTATATCAGTATTTGATTCGTCAGAATCTTCTATCAATTTTTTTAAAAAGCCCATAATAATCCTCCTAGTATCTATTACTAATTCTAACAAAAAATTGCTTATTATGCAATAAGCAATCATATTATAAGTTTAATTTCAACTTATTCTAAGCTGTTTACAATATATAGTGTTAATTATTTATATCTAATAGTTTTCCTTCATATATTAACTGAGCATTATTTAATCCCTCAAAGTCTTTAGCCCTTATTTTCGAAGCTTCTTTGGGTAGTCTCCAAATGCCTGCTTTTTCTAAAACGGTAGCAACAAACTGACTACATACATAGTAGTTTTCTCGTACTTTAGGTTCATAAAATACTCTTATAAATAATCCCTTGAAATCATAATGGTATTGTTTAACATTTTTTTCAAATCTTTTTAAAATTCTAACTAATTTATGATATTGAGCATCACTAATCTCTATTTCATATATAGCACATCTTGTATTGTAGAATTTCTTGGTAAAAAAATCATTCTCTATTCCATAAGTAACGAATCCGGCATTAAAAACATTTCGAAAAGTTTTTCTTCCAAATGAATATAATTTTTTATAACTATCATCTAACGCTAAAACTACATGGCTGTATTTATAATGTGTAAAGAATTTAATCGCAATACTAGCAATAGTACCGGTTTGAAGTAAGCCTACATATATTTTTCTCATTTAGTACTAGCTTTTACAAAGGCGTCAAATAAAGGATGTGGTCTTGTAGGACGACTTTTAAATTCAGGATGGAATTGACATCCTACAAAGAAAGGATGATTTTTAAGTTCTACTATTTCTACTAAATTATTAGTTTCATTTATTCCGGATACTATTAGACCATTATTTTCAATTTCTTCACGATAAATATTATTAAATTCATATCTATGACGATGTCTTTCTAGTATCTTGTCTTTACCATAAATTTTTCTTGTTAAAGTATCTTTTAAAAGAGTACATTCATAGTTACCAAGTCTAAGAGTTCCACCCATATTACTAATAGATTTTTGATCAGCCATTAAGTCAATAATTGGATGTTCGCTATTAGCTTTAAATTCAGTTGAAGTAGCATCTTCATAGCCAAGAACATTACGAGCAAATTCGATAACCGCAAGTTGCATACCTAAACAAATGCCTAAGAAAGGAATCTTATTTTCTCTAGCATAAGTTATAGCCTTAATCTTACCTTCAATGCCCCTGGTACCAAATCCTCCAGGCACTAAAATTCCCTTAGAATTTTTAAATACCTCTTTTAAATTACAACTTTCTTTTTCTAAATCTTCAGAATTAACCCAATTAATATTTACCTTTACTTTATATTTGTATCCCGCGTGAGCAAGAGATTCAGCAACCGAAATATAAGCATCATGAAGTTCAACATACTTACCTACTAAAGCTATTTCAACTTCATCTTTTAAGTTATTAACTGTATCAACTAAATCTTCCCAATCTTTTAAATTAGCTTTTTTAACAGGCAAATCAAAATGATTTAATATAATCTCATCAATATGTTGAGCATGATAGTTAAGAGGTATCTCATAAATATTTTTAACATCTACTGAGTCTATAACATTTTCTTCAGGTACTGAGCAAAATAAAGATAATTTTTTCTTAATAGAATCCGTTGTTGGGAAAGGTACCCGGCAAACTAAAGCGTCAGGTCTAATGCCTAAATTTCTTAAATCTCTAACACTATTTTGGGTTGGTTTAGTTTTAAGTTCATTACTACCATAAATATAAGGCACTAAAGTACAATGAACAAAAAAAGTATCTTCTTTTTCTTTCTCATATTGAATTTGTCTTAAAGCTTCAAGCATTGTTTGTGATTCAATATCTCCAACCGTACCACCTATTTCAGTAATAACAATATCTGCGCCAGTAGAAGCACCTGCTTCATAAACTTTATGTTTTATTTCGTTAGTTATATGAGGAATCATTTGGACTGTGGCTCCTAAATAATCTCCTCTTCTTTCTTTTTCAATTACTGATGAATAAATCTTACCATTAGTAATATTTGAAGTATAATTTAATTCTTCATCAATAAATCTTTCATAATGGCCTAAGTCTAAATCCGTTTCACAGCCATCATAAGTTACAAAAACTTCACCATGTTGAATAGGATTCATTGTTCCTGGATCAACATTCATATAAGGATCAAATTTTTGCATAAAAACTTTATAGCCTCTTGCCTTCAAAAGAAGGGCAATACTTGATGCTGTTATGCCTTTACCAAGCCCAGATACAACTCCTCCCGTTACAAATACATACTTTGTCATACACTACCTCCATAAAAAAGAAAAACTATCAGTGTGAGAACTGATAGGCTCTTTTTAATTATAACACTACTAAAGAGGTATTGAAAATATCTCTGACATAAAATTTTCTTAATATTTACAAAAATTATCTTGTTATACCAATAAGACCTTCTAAATAACTTCTTTCTTTTAACGCACTAGCTACATTGAACTCATATAAAGCGGCTAAATAATCGCTACCAAATTTCTGAGTCATATACTCTCTTAAAATATTAGAAAAATCTCTAATAGGTATCCCATTATCATATGATACTAAAAAGAAGTCAGAAACTCCATATATACTATAGACTCCTCTTTTTTGAAAAGTAACTACTCTTTTAGATTCATAAATATTTTTCACAGGAGTTCTTTGACCATAAAAGGTTATCCATTTTTGACCATCTTCTATAAAACTAGTTTCTCTATGAACACTATCAACCATTGATTTATCATAGTATCTTACTAAAGATGAATTACATAAATTTATAAGATTAACAAGATCAGTATCATCTAGTTTTTCAATAAACATATTATCTTGTAATACCTATTTTGGCCTCTAAAGCTTTTCTTTCAGCTAAAGCATTAGCAACATTATGATCGTATAAACTATCTAAATATTCAACGCCAAACTTTTTAGCTAAATATTCTCTCAAAATTGCTGTGCAATCTCTTTGGGGTGTAAATGTCTCACATGAAGCCATCCAATAATCCGTGGCTTTATATTGACCTAGGAATTTGGGAATATCTCCCCTTCTAACACCTCGAAGCCAATAATATCTTTCTCCACTTTCAAGACATCTATCATCTTCATTTGATACTAATACTAAATCTATAGTATCGTTTAAATCTATACCAGCAAAGTAATTTTCTCCGCCATTACATAAATTAACTAATTCAACAAAATCTTCATCACTAAGTCTATCTAAAAACATAAAAAAACCTCCTTGTAACGAACATAAGATATTATATTACAAAAAGGTTTAGATTGCTAGAATTTAATTCTATCTTCAACAAATTTTATAACTTCGTCTACTTTTAATGTTTCTTGTTCCATAGTATCACGATTTCTGATAGTAACAGTATTATTATTTAATGTATCATCATCAATTGTAATACAGTATGGAGTACCACAAGCATCTGCTCTACGATATCTTTTACCTATCGTTCCACTTTCATCATAGCTTGTCATAAAGCATTTAGATAGCATGTTATATATTTCCATGGCTTTTTCGCTATGATTTTTCTTAATAAGAGGAAGTACAGCAACTTTAATTGGTGCAAGATAAGGACTAAGTTTTAATACTTCTCTTTCTTC
>CANPXU010000021.1 GCA_947586825.1 uncultured Bacilli bacterium
TAACGACTAGTATCATCTTAAAATTAAAAATAAAGTCAAGGCCGATTTATTGCTTTGCCTTCACTTTATAACTTTTTTGCTAAAAGTTAGATGTATTTCCTAATTCGAATATCCATTTCGAATATCCTAGTCAAAATTCACCAAAAAATAGAAATGTGTTCTATCTTACTTATATAACTTATTAATTATTAATATCTAAAATCGTACCACAATATTGGAGTGCCTTTAGCATCTGTTATTTTTATATAATAGATATAGCCATGAAAATAATCTTCAGCCCAGTTTGATTTGCCAACATAATTACTATAACGTTCAATATTTATTATAGGATCTTTTCTTGTATATGAAAATTCGAGAACTTTTTCACCATCTTTAAAAACAATGGCATTTGGAAAAGCATCTTTGTTTTCAAAGGAAATTTTAATAGCAACTTTTTCATTTAAAGGAATGTTATTATAAACGGTATAATCAGAATTTGATGTTCCATTTCTTAACGAGAAGGTTAATGAAGCCCCATGAGTACTTGTAACTATAATATTGTCAGCATTAGAACCTCTTCCAAAATCTATTATCCTAACATATTTATTTTTAAATTCATCTGCCCACAGTGCTTCAAACTCTATTGTAAATCCACCTGCCCAATTAATAGTTTCAGGCAAATCCGCAACATCAACGTAATCATCTATACCATCCAAATATAGTCCATAATTACCTTCTTTATCTTTTTTCACTACAGCCCCATTTTCAAATGTCCCGTCATAATCATTTCCTGATATATCTATGGCAGAATTAACCTTTTCAATTCTATCAAAAAAAACTTTACAATTTTGATTTTTTGCTGTAGTTAATTCAAATGTTCCTTTATCTTTATTCCAGCGAAGTTTTTCTTCATTATCGCAAATAGTCTTATTATGGTTGTAAATATATCCGCGAAACGGTAAAGTATCATCAGTCCAAATATCATAATTATCATCATCTTCATTTTGTACCATTATAGCCAAGCCAGATAGATTTTGGCTACTTTTTATTTCTGATTTAGTATCATTAAGATTAAAAGTTCTTAATAGAATCATTAATATGGCAACTATTAAAATTACAAATATTAAAATATATTTTTTCATACAATAATCTATCCTTTATCAAAATTATACAAAATATATTTTGTATAATCAATACAAAACTTCTTTTGTCTGCAAGAATATTTATAGGTGATTTATATGAATATTGAAAGACTTAAAGAAATTAGGGAGGATAAAGATTTAAAACAAAGTGAAGTCGCTTTAGCATTAAACATAAAGCAACAACAATATAGCGAATACGAAATAGGCAAAAGGTTAATTCCTATTAATTATTTGTGTAAGCTAGCTTTATTTTATGGTACATCAGTTGACTATTTAATTGGCTTAACTGATGAGAGAAAGCCCTATCCTAAATCAATTATGAAAAAATAAAATCCCCTACATTCCTAAAGGAATTTTCTTACGTTTTAAAATCATTTTTCTTATAAAGTCAATCGGGATGATTGTAAGGGACAATAAGGTAATTATAAGTAGTTCTTTTATGGATAAACCATAAGTTCTAAATAAATCTCCCCCATAATAAATGATAAACATTTGGGCAGACACTATAAAAATATTTATAAAAATAAATACCGGATTTTTCTTTAGATGTGCAAGTAAGTTTATACGATGGGTTCTAGCTAGGAAAGAATTTATAATACCAAAGAAAATAAATAAGGCAAAGAAAGCTGTTATAAAATGTTTATCACTTGAAAATAATTCTTTAATAAAAGGGAGCTTTAAAAACAAAAGCGATATTAATGATGTATATAACCCATTTACGGCCACTTGATTGATCATATATCTATTTATTATTTTTTCATCTTTTTGTTTAGGTTCTTCTTGCATATATTCCTTTAAAGGAGCTTCATAAGAAAAAGCAAGACCGGCGAAAGTATCCATTATCATATTAAGCCATAGCATTTGAATTATTGTTATCGGTGTAGCGACCCCAACAAGAGTGCCTAAGATCGATAAGATCAAAGCACATATATTAACGGTTAATTGATATGTTACAAACTTACGAATACTTTTAAAGATGGTTCTTCCATATAATATAGCTTTACAAATCGAGCTAATATTATCATCAAGAATAACAATATCACTGGCTTCTTTGGCTACCTCACTACCACTTCCTAAACTAAAACCAATATCACTTTTCTTTAAAGCTAAAGCATCATTTACACCATCACCAGTCATCCCTACTACTAAACCTTTATCCTTATAAATGCTGACAAGTCTTGCCTTATCTTGGGGAAGAGCTCTCGCAATAATAGCAATATCATTTGTCTTTTTACGGATATCTTCATCACTTAGTTTAGCCAGTTCATCATGAGAAAGAACTAGGCCACTGCTTTCCAAAATGCCTAAGTCTTTGCCTATCGACATTGCAGTGTTTTTATTATCACCCGTGATCATAACAATTTTTATTCCCGCATTTTGAATCGTTTTAACGCTTTCATAAGCTTCTTTGCGGATAGTATCAGATATGACAATTAGGGAAATAAAAATTAAATTATTATCAGTTTGATTATCACTAAAGGCATTAAGCAAAACACGATATCCTAAAGAAGTATATTTATTAACTAGAACACTTAAATATTCTTTATTTAAAAGAACTTTTTTATCGCCATTTAAAGCAAGATATCTATCACATTTATTAAGAAGCATTTCCGCAGCCCCTTTATAATAAATGTTGTTACTACTTCCTTTTACTGAACTATATTTTACGGCACTATCAAAGTCTTTTTTCGTGACAATTTTTTCTGTTGGTTGGGCTTTTTTCATAAAATTAATAATAGCTTTATCGGTGGCATTACCGCCGATTATCTTACCATCTTCATAGACACATTCATTATTTAATATTAAAGAATTATCTAATACCCCTTTAAACTTAGGATATTTTACTAAATCATCATATTTTTTTATTTGTTTATCATCTTTGGTAATCAGCATCTCTACTTTTAAATTACCTTCGGTAAGGGTTCCTGTTTTATCACAAAATAGGACATTCATCGTACCACTTGTTTCAATGCCAACAAGTTTACGAACGAGGACATTATCCTTAAGCATTCTTTTCATGTTGGATGAAAGAACTAAAGTAATCATCATAGGAAGGCCTTCAGGAACCGCCATGATAATAATTGTTACACATAAAGTTAAGGCATAAACAATATGACCAAGCATTACATGAAAATTAGTAACGGTAGCTAAAATATCGGCCCAAATAAAATTATTTTCGGCAAAGATTTTAATGAATAGATACGATATAGTAGCTAAGAAAGCTCCAAGATAACCAAGCTTACTTATTTGCATAGCTAAAACATGTAATCTTTTCTTAAGGGGACTTTCCTCATCTTTTTCTTGCATTTGCGCTGAAATATCACCCATGAATGTTTTATCCCCTATCGCATTTACTTTAACTAAAGCATCACCTTTATAAACCACACTGCCACTATAAACTTTATCATTTAACTTTTTATAAACTTCTTTACTTTCGCCAGTCATAAAACTTTCATCTAAAGTAAGGGTGCCTTTTATAATTTGACCATCTGCAGGGATTTTATCCCCGGTTGCGATTTTTAGGGTATCACCTACAACTATATCTTTAACATAGATTTCTGTAAGTTTATTATTTCGATAAACTTTGGCTTTTAATAATTTATTTTCTTCTTGGAGTTTCTCAAAAGCTTTATTTGAACCATACTCCGATATCGAAGATATAAAAGACGCTAAAAAGATAGCAATTAAAATGCCTATTACCTCAAAAATATCCGAAGAGTTAATTAGAAAAATAACCTTGAGAGCTAGAGCGATTAGTAAAATCTTAATAATAGGATCTCCTAAAGATTCTAGTAAGATTGAAAGAAAAGTATTTTTCTTTTTTTTAGTTATTTCATTTGTACCAAATTTACGACGTGATTCTTCTACTTCTTTATCATTTAATCCAAGGGTCATATTTCCTCCGATTAAATATATGAATTTTTATAGGAGAAAATGCTTAATAAAAAAAGAAAAGCTCTCTTATTAAAGAGAGCAAATAATTATAATTTCTTACAAGCTTTTTTAAAGTCTTTAAATGCTTGTTCGTCATCTAAATCTGAATCAAGTAATTCTTCAAATAAAGCCTTTTGCTTACGTGAAAGTTTAGTTGGTGTAATAATATTTATAACAACATACATATTACCTCTTACTAAACTATTTGGTGATTTAATACCTTTACCACGTAATTTAATCTTTTCATAGTTTTGGATTCCTGGTTTAATTTCAATAGTTTCTATACCATTTAAAGTTGGTACGTCAATCTTGCATCCTAAAGCAGCCTGAGCTACATTAATAGGATATTCCATATAGATATCGTTATCTTGTCTTTCATATAATGGGTGATCCATGATGTCAAAATCAACAATTAAGTCACCAGGCTCGGCACCATTTCGACCAGCTTCGCCTTTTTTAGCTAAGCGAAGTTGGAATCCGGAATCAACACCTTCAGGTATTTTGATAGTCATAGATTTTCTTTTAGAGACAATACCACTGCCATTACAATCCGGACAAGTTTCACTAAATGATGTACCTGTTCCTCGGCAATCAGGACAAGTCTTTTGGGTTTGCATCATGCCAAATAAAGATTGAACTCTTTCTAAAACAACGCCACGGCCACCACAAGTTGAACATGTCTTTTCGTTAAAGCCACCTTTACCATTACAACTAGGGCAAGTATCATCTAAAGTTATATCTATTTTCTTATCACAACCAAAGGCTGCTTCTTCAAAGGTTAAACGAACAACAATCCTAACATCGGATCCTCTTCGAGCACCCCTGCTGCTACTTCTTCTTGAGCCAAAACCGGAAAAACCACCACCAAAGACATCACGTAAAATAGAATCCAAATCAATATCACTGAAATCAAAGCCACCAAAGCCGGCACCTCCGCCAGCTCCAGCTCCACCATTTTCAAATGCCGCAGAGCCAAATTGGTCATAAGTTTTACGTTTGTTAGGATCAGATAAGACAGCGTATGCCTCACCTATTTCCTTAAACTTTTCGGCTGCTCCAGGTTCTTTATTTACATCGGGATGATATTGTTTAGCCAGTTTTCTGAAAGCTCTTTTAATATCTTCATCCGAAGCATTTTTATTAACACCTAAAGTTTCATAATAATCTTTACTCATATAAACGCCTCAATTCATCTACTCTTTGTTCAAGGACTTTAAAGATATCATCATAAATATCACTCTTTGTCATATCAACACCTGCTACCTTTAATGAATCACAAGGGCTCTTTGTACAGCCAAGCTTTAAGAATTTCAAATAGTTTTCTAAAGCACCTTTTTTACCTGCGATAATATCCATTGCAATCTTCATGGCTGCCGCATAGCCTGTAGCATATTGATATACATAGAAATTATAGTAAAAATGTGGAATTCTAAAACATTCATATTTTATTGCATCATCTACTATAACATCATCACCAAAATACTTTTGATTTAATTTATAATATGTATTTGTTAAGACATTTTTAGTAAGAGTTACTCCCTTATTATCAAGTTTATGAATTTGATCTTCAAATTCAGCAAACATTGTTTGTCTTATAATTGTCGCTTTAAATCTTTTTAAAATGGTATCAAGAATATATTTCTTTTCTTCTTTGTTATCACTATTTTTATATAAATAGTCAGTTAAGATAATTTCATTTACTTGACTAGCAACTTCAGCTACAAAGATAGAATAGCCATAGTCTTGGTATGTATTATTTGTTTGAGCATAAAAGTAATGCATTGCATGACCAAGTTCATGGGCAAGAGTTGAAACATCCTCAAGCTTACCTTCAAAGCTTGCTACAACATAAGGGTGAGTAGCATAAGCACAAGTGCAATATGCCCCACTTCTTTTTTTGCTTCTGATTTTAGCATCTATCCAGTTATTATCAAAAGCTTTAGTTAAAGTTTTTATATAGTCTTCTCCTAAAACGGATAAAGCTTTTAAAATAATATCTTTAGCTTCTTCATAAGTATATTTACGATCATATTCTTTCGTAATACTAGCATAAGTATCATATATATGGAAATCTTTAAGACCTAATATATCTTTTTTTAATTTAAAATATTTAACAAAACGCGGTAAATTTTTACTTACGTTTTCAACTAAACTATCATATATTTTATTACTAACATTATTACGATATAAACTTAAATCACGAGCTTCTTTAAATCCTCTTATTTTAGCTATCTTATTATTATTTAATACTTCCGTAGCTAAAATGGAAGCAAAGGTATTCTCATGGCCCTTAATTTGGGCATATAAAGCATCAAAGGCATCTTTTCTAACTCTAGGATTACTGCTTTCAATATAGCTTGAAAAATTAGAATTAGTAAGATGAACATCTTTATTGTTTTCATCTTTGATATTACCATAATCAATATCCGTATTAATTAGTAATTCACTTATATCTTCAGGTTTATCATAAGAAGATGTAAGGATAGATATTAAAGCCTCTTCCTCTTTATTTTTAGTATACTTCTTAGCTCGATATAAGTCTTTAATCATTCTTTTATATTTATTTAATTTAGGATTTTGTTTACAAAATGATAAGAACTCATCATAATTATGAGATAAAAGTTCCGGAAGTACAAAAGAACTTATCTCCCCAATTTGATTCATTAATTCACTAAGTCTACCATTATAGTCTTGATATACTTCATCTGTTAAATCTAGATCACCATTTACATGAGCATAAACATATATTCTTTCAAGCTCAATAGACATTTTATTATCAAATTCTAGATACTCTAATAGCTTATCTGCACCATCAAATAAATGGCCTTCATAATCCTTTATTTTCTTGATATCTTTTTTTAATTTATTTAATCTTTTAACAAAATCATCATTATTTTTACATAACTCTGTTAAATCAATAGTATCCTGCATTTCTTAAGTCCTTTCATAAATACAAGGTTCTAGTAAAAACTAGAACCTATATTTTTTATTAATCTTTTTGTTCGTATGTTCCTTCTACTGGTTCATCTTCATCTTTTTTTTCAGATCCGGCATATGAAGCACCAGTGTCACCATATGTTGCACCAGCATTAGCACCTGCTCCGGCTTTTTCATATACTTTAGCAGCTAAGTCCATAGCTTTTTTATTTAAAGCTTCAGTCTTTTCTTTGATTTCAGAAACATCATCGCCTTTTAAAGCTTCTTCAAGTTCTTCTTTTAACTTAGTAGCTTCTTTCTTATCATCTTCAGAAACTTTATCATCTAAGTCTTCTAGAGCTCTTTCACAAGCTAGGATTGTTCCATCAGCTTCATTTCTGATATCACTTTCTTCCTTACGTTTTTCATCAGCTTCTTTATTAGCTTCTGCTTCTTTAACCATTCTATCGATTTCTTCATCAGATAATGATGTAGATGATGTAATAGTAATACTTTGTTCTTTATTAGTTCCTAAGTCTTTAGCCGTTACATTAACGATACCATTGGCATCAATATCAAATTTAACTTCGATTTGTGGAACGCCTCTTCTAGCAGGAGGAATATTTGTAAGTTGGAAGTTACCAAGTGTTTTATTGTCTGCAGCCATTGGTCTTTCACCTTGTAATACGTGAATGTCTACAGCAGGTTGGTTATCAGCAGCAGTTGAGAATACTTGACTCTTGCTTGTAGGGATTGTCGTATTTCTTGGAATTAATACAGTCATTACATTACCTAGAGTTTCAATACCAAGTGATAATGGTGTAACATCAAGTAGAACGATATCATTAACTTCACCAGTTAAAACACCACCTTGAATAGCAGCACCCATAGCTACAACTTCATCAGGGTTAACACTCTTATTAGGTTCTTGACCTAATTCTTTCTTAACAAGATCTTGAATATAAGGGATTCTTGAAGATCCACCTACTAAAACAACTTTGTTAATATCTTTATTAGTTAATTTAGCATCTTTTAAAGCTTTATGAACAGCATCAAGAGTACTATCAAATAAATCTTTACATAAGTCTTCGAATTTAGCTCTTGTTAATGTTGTTTCTAAGTGTAGAGGTTCTTTATCATCATTTTGGGCAATGAATGGTAAAGAAATTTGAGCTGTTGTCATTGAAGATAAGTCTTTCTTAGCTTTTTCAGCAGCATCTTTAATTCTTTGCATTGCCATTGCATCTTTAGAAAGATCTACACCATTTTCTTTCTTAAATTCTTTAACTAAGTGTTCAACAACTCTTTCATCAAAGTCATCGCCACCTAAATGGTTATTACCTGAAGTTGCTTTAACTTCAAATACACCATCACCAAGCTCAAGGATAGATACATCGAATGTACCACCACCTAGGTCATATACTAAGATTGTTTGAAGTTCATCTTGTTTATCAAGACCATATGCTAAAGCAGCAGCAGTTGGTTCATTGATAATTCTTTCAACTTCAAGGCCGGCAATCTTACCAGCATTTTTAGTAGCTTGTCTTTGGGCATCATTGAAGTAAGCAGGAACTGTAATAACAGCTTTAGTTACTTTTTCGCCTAGATAACTTTCAGCATCAGCTTTAAGTTTAGCTAAGATTTTAGCACTAATTTCTTCAGGAGTATATTTCTTATCGTTAGCTTCTACTTTCTCCTTAGTACCCATTTTTCTTTTAATAGAAGAAATAGTATTTTTAACATTAGTTACTGCTTGTCTTTTAGCAGTTTCTCCTACTAGTTCTTCACCGTTTTTAAATGCTACAACACTTGGTGTTGTACGGTTTCCTTCAGCATTAGGGATTACTTTAGGGTCCCCACCCTCTAAAACAGCGACACAACTATTTGTTGTACCTAAATCTATACCAATAATTTTACTCATTTTTATTCATTTCCTTTCAATTAATTATTCGTTTACTTTTACCATAGCTACACGTATAACTTTATCATTATACATATAACCTTTTTGCATAACGTCAAGAACAACGCCTTGTTCTTCATCCATGATGTTCGCCGTCATAATAGCTTCCATCTTGGTAGGGTCAAATGGTTTACCTAAAGCTTCAATTTCGGTAACGCCAATAGCTTGAAGCGTACTTAAAAGTGAAGTATAAATCATTTTAAATCCTGATAAGAACTTAGATAATTCATCTGTAAGATTAGCATCATCTAAAGATATTGCTCTTTCAAAGTTATCTATAATAGGAAGTATTTCCTTTATTAATTTCTCCCCGTCATATTTATATATGTTAGCTTTTTCTTGTTCATGACGACGAGACATATTTTGCATTTCAGCACTTAACCTCAAAACCTTATCTGTAAGTTCAGCATTTTGTTTTTGAAGTTTTTCTAATTCTTCATTTTTGCTAGACTTTTTTGATAGAACTTTCTTGATGGTATTTTTAGCTTCTGAAGTTTTACTTTCCGTTTTATTCATTTCAATATTTTCTGTTTTTTCTTCCACTATTTTTCATCCTTCTTTTTCATTTCATTTAGAACATAATCTAAAAGCCCCATGACTCTAGCATATTCCATTCTCTTTGGACCAATGACAGCAACAGTACCAGATTCACCATTTATGTCATATTTTCTTTTTATGACTGTGGTGTTGGGATCAACTTCTGAATCTTTACCAATATAAACTTTAAGTTCATCATTATCTTTATCATTAACAACGTGTTTGATAAATTTTTGATCATCAAGTTTATAGGCAAGTTTCTTAATTGTTTCCGCATCATTATATTCTGGTTGTTCTAGGACTTTGGCCCTACCTACGACTCTTATATCGTCAGCTTCTTGCATAGCGAAGTCACTAAGAGCGTTATAAAAGATATGATATATTCTTTCATAATCTACCATTTGTTTAGCAATGATAGGTTTAATTTCAAACTCAAGTCTTGAAGCAACTTCATTAATTGGAGTTCCTGTAAGCATCTTGTTAATAATCTCGCTTGTCTTAATAAGTTCTTTGATATCCGTTTGTTCCTCTAATTGGAATTGTTTATTTTCAACAACACCTTTATTAGTACAAACAAGAGCAACAATTTTATTATTATCGATTGGAATGATGCTTACTTGCTTTAGAAGATTACCTTCTGCATTACTTCCCAATACGACGGAAGCATAACTAGTCAAATCACTAATTATTTCCATACATTGGCTAATAGCATCGGATAACACTAAGTCTTGATTTTTAACGATACTTTGAAGCTTTAAAACATCGGATCCCGTAAGCTTTTCGGGTTCCATTAAATGTTCTACATAGTATCGATAACCACTTTCACTGGGAATTCTACCAGAGGAAATATGGTTCTTTTCAATGTAACCAAGGCTTTCCAAAACGGCCATTTCATTTCGAATAGTTGCACTGGATAGTTTAAACTTTTGACATAAGCTTTTACTACCAACAGGCTTTACAGTTTTAACATAAGTTTCAACAATAGCCTTTAATAGGTCTTCTTGCCTTTTGTCCATTTCGGTCCTTTCTAGCACTCTTCTTTATCAAGTGCTAACAGTATTATATTATGCTAATTAGCACTTGTCAATACATAAGTGCTAATTTTTTTATTTAAAAAGTCAATCAGTAAAAAATTAGGCAAAAGAACTAGCTAAAATGCCCACGCTTACGTACATTACGAGTATGAAAGATCAAATAAAATATTTAATTTATAAATTATTTATCTATGAAGAAGTAGATATTAACAATCCCCTTGTTATGTCATGTCTTACTAATATTATGCTTAAATATTATCCTGATTTTAATAAAGAAGAAATAAAGGATATTATGCAAAAAGTCTTTGAACCTTTTTACTATAAAGAAAATACTCCCCTTTCCTTAACGGGTTTCAATAATAATCTAATAAATTATAGTGATTATAATGAACTTTATTTAGCCATTAAAAAATCGCTTATTTATAGCGATTCATTTGAGCCATAACTTGTTTAACTTGTTTTTGGCTTGGCTTTCTACCCATTGCACTCATCATTGCTTCAACCATCTTCTCATTAATCGGAGGATTTTTATCAAGCATTTTCTTTGTAACTGTTCTTGCAATAAAAAAGCCAAGAAGTAAACCAACAATTAGGCTACCTACACTCCATAATACAGTTTCTAAAACCGGCATAATGTCCTCCTTACACTTTCATTTTACTATACTTTAGCCATTTTAACAATAAATTTCATCGAGCCAGAAATAATCCTTATTCTCAAAATCGCAAACAAATAAATTATAGTCATTTAATTTTTTTAATAAAGGTATTTTTAAAGTATTACAATTACATATAAGATAACTATTTTTTATTTCAATTTCACATCTTTCATCGCGATACTTATTATAGTAAGTATGATGATTATTAACATACATATAATAATCATTATCCTTAAAATCATTTACGATTCTCTGATTAATGATACTTTTATTAAATTTATTAGCTAGCTGCTCATATAAATTTTGAGCCATATATAAATCTTTGGTGTTATGAATTGATTCAAAGCTTTTAAATAAAACATAAGGGCTATCTTTTGTTAATATTTCCATTTCTTTATTAACATTAAATATATAAAACGTCCTCATTAAAATCACCATGTTAATCATAGCAAAACAAAGGCAAAAAAAATGTCGAATCTTATTCCGATTCGATCATTTCTTTTACTTTAAATAATAAAGAGTTATAGTCAAAATTGTTATATTTTAAAACATCATCTTTTTTACCGGACATACCAAAGTTATCAATACCTATGGTATATTTAGGACTTGAAGCAAAGCGATTCCACATTAAGGTTGAGCCTGCTTCCAAAGTAATTATTTTAGTATCCTTTGGTAAAAGCTTTTCTTCATAAACCGGATTTTGTTTTAGGAAAAGCTCCATGCATGGCATCGATACAACTCTTATATCCTTGCCACTTGCAAATAAATCTTCGGCAATCTTGTTAGCTATCGCAACTTCACTTCCCGTAGCAACAATAACACCATCTAAACGATATTTCTCTTTTCGGACAACATAAGCTCCATATTGAACATATTTGCCATTAGTATGTTTTAAAATATTCATCTTTTCTTTAGAGATGACTAAAGAAAATGGTCCTTGATGTTTCAAAATATATTCCCAAGCTCCAATTATTTCGTTAATATCACATGGTCTAAAGACCGTCATATTAGGAATTGTTCTAAGCATTGATAATTGTTCAACGGGTTCATGACTTGGACCATCTTGGCCAATACTAATGCTATCATGCGTAAATATATAGGTAACCGGTAAATTCATAAGGGCACTCATTCGCATCGCCGGTTTTAGATAATCAGCAAAAGCTAAAAAAGTTGAACCAAATACTCGTAAGCCAGATAATGCCATACCATTTAATATGCCACCCATAGCGTGTTCTCTAACCCCAAAAGCAATATTACGACCCGTGGGATTTTCATATGACAAAAGGCCACTGGTGTTAATAACGGTTTTAGTACTTGTAGCAAGATCAGCCGAACCACCTACAAAAAATCTTGTCTTCGGAGCAATAAAATTAATAACCTTTTCATTAGATATAATTCCTTGCTCACAATATTTATCATTAATCTTATAATTAGTGCTATCAAAGTCAACTGAGAAATCATTCTTTTCAATTAAGTTAATAATATTTAAAAGCTCACTATTATTTTCTCTTAATTCATTAAATTCTCTAAGCCATAGTTCATATTTTTTACTTACTCTATTAATAATAAAATCCGTTACATAATTTCGCGATTCTTCATTATAAACAAATGGTTCAAGAGGCAAATGATATTTTTCTTTTAAAGATTTAACATCATCATTTTCTAGTACATGACCATGAACCATAGGAGTACCTTCTAAAATACTTCCTTCACCTATTTTGGTATTACATATTATTAAAGTTGGCATATCAGATTTATGAGCATCTTTTAAAGCTGATGATATATCATTAACGTTATTACCATTTTTAACATTAATTATATTAAAGTCTAAAGCCTCGAATCGAGAAATTAAATCTTCAGTAAAGCTTATACTTGTACTACCATCTATTTGGACTTTATTGCTATCAAGTATAACTACAAGCTTATTTAGTTTTTGGGTACTAGCAAAGGATAAAGCTTCATAAGAGATGCCTTCCTGTAAGTCCCCCTCGGAACATAAAACATAGGTATAATAATCAATTAAATTACTTTTCTTATCAATAGCTCTACATAGATTTTCATAATAACGCTCTGCTAAAGCCATACCTACGGCATTAGCTATACCTTGACCTAAAGGTCCTGTTGAACATTCAACTCCTAGATCAATATTAACTTCTGGATGTCCTGGGGTAAATGAATCAACATCTCTAAAGCGTTGTAAATCAGCTAAAGTCAAATCAAATCCTGCGAAATATAACATTGAATAAAGCATTGCACTACCATGACCAGCAGATAAAACAAAACGATCACGATTAACCCAATTAGGTCTTTTAGCAAGAACATTTAATTCATTAAGATATAATGCATATATGATTGGACTAGCACCAAGGACAATACCAGGATGACCACTTCCAGCATTTTGAATCATATCAATTGCGAGCATTTTCATTGAATTTAAAGCTTGGTCACTTTTACCAGCCATACTACATCACTTCCCTATTATCAATTTTAACACAATCATTTATAAAATATAACCCCGATTATATGTTTAAAGTTTCGGCTGTGGATATAGTTGTCTGATTATTTTCTTTATCATACATCTTATAATCTGATATCAAAGAAAAAGTAGCGATTATGATTGTCAGATAAAAAAATATAATTCCTCCGTAGTTAACAAAAATTTTCTTTAAAACTTTTTTCATTCTTATCACATCCTTCGTTACAATAATAAAGCAAATTTTTGTTCGTGTCAATGGCATTGGAAACATTTGTTTGACTTTTTACAATCTATGTTGTAAACTATATCTATAAGGAGGTTATGATGATTAAAGATAAAACCTTAACAAGAAGACAAGAAGATGTCTTAACTTTTATAAAAAAATATACTGCTGAGCATGGATTTCCTCCTACTATAAGGGAAATATGTGCCGGAGTTAACTTATCAAGTACCGCTACGGTATTTGTGCATATTAAAAATCTAGAGAAAAATGGTTACCTAAGAAGTTCCAATAACAAATTTAGAACGATTGAACTTTTAGTAGATAACGAATATGAAAAAAAAGATGATGATACTATTAAAGTTCCTCTTTTAGGAAAAGTAACCGCAGGTAATCCTATAACAGCAATTGAAACGCCAAATGAATTTTTCTCTTTACCAGCATCACTAGTTCCTGCTTCATCAGAAGTATTTACCCTTCATGTTTCAGGAGAAAGTATGATTAATGCCGGAATCTATGATGGGGATTATGTCATAATAAAAAGACAAAACAATGCTAAGAATGGTGAAATTGTTGTTGCTATGACAGAAGAAAATGAAGTTACTTTAAAAAGATTCTTTAAAGAAAAAGATCATATAAGATTACAACCTGAGAATGATACAATGGCTCCAATCATCTTGCCTAATTGTACAATCTTAGGTACAGCAATAGGACTATATCGTAAAATATAAAAAGGTCTACTAAGTATAAATAGTAAACCTTTTTTATTTTTATAAAAGTATGCCTTTTTTTAATGTTTCAATTCTTTCATTATAGTCATCACCACTAGTAACAAAAGAACCACTTACAACAATATCAATATCTTTATCTATTAATAAGGAAATAGTATCAGCATTTACTCCCCCATCAATGATAGTTTCTATATTATAATCTTTTTTAATTTCATTAAATTTATCCACTTTATCAAGAACATCTTCTTGAAAAGGTTGACCACCTGCCCCAGGAGTTACAGTTAAAAATAATACTTCATCTATTTTATTAAGATATGGATTAAGACTTTCAATATCATCTTTAGGATTTAAAGCAATACCTACTTTAATACCCATAGAAGAAATATAATCTATAACTTTGCCAGCATCTTTAGTAGCATCTAAATGAAAGATAATCGTACTCACATCATAAGAAGCTATCGTATCCACATATTTAAGAGGATCTATACACATCAAATGGACATGCAACTTTTTTTGGGCAGCCCCAAATATTTTAGCTAATAACCCTATCGTAAAATTTTTATTTTCGACATACTTACCATCGCATAAATCGGCATGAATATAATCCGCATTACTATCATTTATCTTCTTTATGCATTTAACATAATCACTACTACTTAAATAACTTACTGCTACTTTCATTTATCTCCTTTATAAATCTTTGATAATTATCATATCTTGATGGCAAAATATCTTTACCAACCTTTTCTTGGACCAAACAACCATCCGTATTAATATGCATACAATCTTTATATTTGCAATTACTATCTTTAAACTCTGGGAAGGCATCTCTTACTTCTTCTTTAGAAAAATTTGTTATATCAAGAGCACTAAAGCCTGGAGTATCCGCAAGCATAAAACTGCCTATCTCATATAAACTAACATATCTAGTTGTATGCACTCCTCGATTTAAAGATTCGGATATAGGATTAGTTTCAAGATTTAAATTCTTATCTATTTTATTAATAAAAGTTGATTTGCCAGCACCCGTTTGACCACAACATACAACTATTTTATCTTTGGCTATTTTTTTAAAGTTCGCAATATCCGTGTTATCTAATACTTTAAAGCCTAAAGATTCATAATATTTTTTTATCTTTTTATAATTAGCTATTTCATCTTTATCTAATAGATCTATTTTACTAAAACAAATAACCGGCATGACATGATTACATATAACATGAATTAGTAATTTATCAAGTAATACTAAATCTAAATCTGGTTTTTTCACCGATGTTACTATTAGAGCAATATCTACATTAGCTATATTAGGTCTTGTTAGAAAGTTTTTTCTTTCATAAATTTTACTAATGCGATTTTCTTCATCTAAATCTACTATATCACCCACTAAAGGGGACATTTTTTCTTTACGAAATATCCCCTTTACAATGGCATCAACAAATCCATCCTTAATTTTAACAATATATTTAGTACTATTTATATTAGTTATTAATCCTTGCATATTAATCTAGTTCGTGGCTTCCACTATTACTATTTGCATTACCATCAAGCGTTATAGTAAGGCTAGCATTCTTAGTAACTTTTGCCCCCTCTTTACGATTTTGACTAGTAATCTTATATTTATCATATTCGGAAGCATTACCTTTATTTATTGATAAAGTATTTTTATCTTTATCAACAAACTTACAAGTAAGTTCATATTCTTCACAGAAATCAAGAATATCGATTATTTCATAGCCATCTGTAAAATCAGGATATAAATCTTTAATATTTGGAACATATAGAGTTATTTCATCGCCACTTTTTAAAGTTTCACCTGCTGGTACAGATTGATCAAGGATTTCATTTTCTTCGTAATCACTATCATCATCTTCAGCAATATCTCTAGGTTCGCTATATACTCTTATACCTTGAGCTTCTAAAGCACCTTGAATCTTATAATAATTTTCGCCTGTATAATCTTCAATAATTATTTCAGATGTACCTTTAGAAAGATAAATAGTTATCTCTGAGCCTTTTTTCTTATCAGCTCCTCCTGATGGAGATGTCATTACAACTCTACCTTCTTCAATAGTGGAAGAGTTTCTTTCAATTGTTTCATCAGCTACCGTAAAGCCGGCATCTTCTAGTTTCTTTACTGCATCAACTAAAGTCATGTTAGTAACATCAGGAACTTCAATAGTGCCTATAGAATTACCATATCTAATCCATAACAAGATAGCTGTAATTCCTACAACAATAGCGGTAAATATAGCTACTAGTACAACGATTGTTTTATTTTGTTTTTTCAAATCATTTTCGGTAATTTTCTTTGCGATAATCTCATCACTTTCCTTTTTGGCATTTTCTTTATTTGTTGCCTCTTTTTTTATCTTTATCACATCATTATCATCATAATCATTTTCAGGATATTTAAAAGTATACTTCATTTCATTAATTCTTGCTTCATCAAGGCAAGTCATTAAATCTTCATGCATTTCTCTAGCATCAGCATATCTATTTTTAGGATTCTTAGCGGTAGCTTTCATTATAATATTTTCTATACTTTGTGGTAAATCCGGAATTATACTTCTAATTGCTGGAAGCGGTTCCTTTAAATGTTTAAGAGCAATTTCAACAGCATTTTCTCCGCGATATGGAAGTTTACCTGTTAAAAGTTCGAACATTAATATTCCTAAAGAATAAATATCACTTTGTAATGTTGCTCCTTTACCACACGCTTGCTCTGGTGGCAAATAATGAACTGAGCCCATTACGGAATTAGTTTGAGTAAGTTGTGTCGAATTCATAGCAACCGCGATACCAAAGTCTGTAAGTTTAACAAGGCCATTTTCTAAAATCATTATATTTTGTGGTTTAATATCACGATGGATTATATATGAATCATGGGCTACGGAAAGCCCACTTGTAACTTGAAGCATTATATCTACGACTTCTGGAACAGTAAGCTTTCCTCTTTTCTTAAGAAGAGTCTTTAATTGTTTTCCTTCGATATATTCCATAACAATGTAGTATTCACCATGATCTTCACCTACATCATATACTTCTACAATATTTTCATTATTTAAACTTGAGGCTTGTAATGCTTCTCTTTGAAATCTTCTTACAAATTTTTCATCAGTAGCTAAATCTCCACGAAGGACTTTAACTGCTACATTACGTTCTAAAATAGTGTCATATGCTAAATAAACATTAGCCATTCCACCTTCGCCAATGCTTTTTAATATTTGATATCTATCACTTATTTTTTGCCCTTTAGCAATCACTATTTTTTGCCCCTTTCCATATCTAAATATGCTACAGAGATATTATCATTGCCTCCCCGAGCATTACATTTAGTTATAATTTTATGTACTTTTTCTTCAATAGTTAATTCTTCATCAAGTAAAATTCTTTCAATTTGATCATCAGCAAGTAAAGACGTTACACCATCACTGCAAAGCATTATGCCTTCGATACTTGAATCAACAATATCAAAAATATCTAATTCAGCTTTTTCAGTAGCTCCTAAAGCACGCATAAGCACATTCTTTTTAGGATGAAATTTAGCTTCCTCTTCTGTTAGGTTGCCTGCTTGAACTAAAAGATTTACTAAAGTATGGTCTTTAGTTACTTTGTGAAGTTTACCAGCTTTTAATACATACCCAGAAGAATCACCAATATTACCAAAAATCAAGAAATCATTTGTTAAAATAGCTACAACTAAAGTAGTGCCCATCCCAATAGAGTCTTCATGAGCAACCGTATACTCTAAAATTTCTTTATTAATTTCATTAACATTATCATTAAGCCAATTCACGGCATCAAGTTTAGTTCCAATACTAGCACTATCCGTAAATCTTTTGCCTAAATGCGTAAGAGCGATGGAAGATGCTACTTCACCTTTACGATGACCGCCCATACCATCAGCAACCATTAATAAATATTCATCGGATTTATTTTTTAGAATAGTAACGCTATCTTCATTATGAGTTCTAACTCTACCAGCGTCTGTTAAATAAAACGTTTTTATATAAATCACCTATCTTCAAGTTAATTATAACATTAATTATAATTTTTTACTATATTTCTTTACTTCGAAGCTGACCGCATGCCGCAGAAATCTTGTTGCCAAACTTATGCCTTACGGTCACATCTACGCCAAGACTTTTAAGAGTATTATAAAATATATCAATTTGTTTTTGACTACTTGCTTTAAATTCAATATTTTTAGTTTCATTATAAGGTATTAAATTAACATAGACATTATAATCTTTAATAAGCTTTGCAAGTGTAACAGCATCTTCTTTCGAATCATTTATCTTATCAAGCATTATATATTCTATAGTAACTCTTCTTTTAGTCTTATCTTGGTAGTATTTTAAAGCATCAAATACTTCTTTTAAACTATAAGCTTTAGCTATATTCATAATTTGTTTTCGTTTTTCATCCGTTGGAGCATGTAAGCTCAAAGCTAAATTTACTTGCAAGCCTAAATCAGCAAAATCTTTTATCTTTGGTACTAACCCACATGTTGATACAGTTATATGTCTTGCCCCAATTTCTAATACTTTAGGATCATTTATAAGATTAATAAACTTTATAACATTATCATAGTTATCAAAAGGCTCACCAATGCCCATAATAACCACACTATCAATCTTTTTATTAACATAATTACCAATAGCGATAACTTGCTCAAGCATTTCATATGTTTCTAAGTCTCTAACCTTTTTTAGTCTACCACTTTCACAAAACTTACAACCCATGTTACAGCCTACTTGGGATGATACACAAACGCTTAGGCCATAATTATGATACATTAATACGCTTTCAATTTTTTGGCCATCTTTTAAAGTAAACAAAAACTTTTTAACATCGGTATCTTCTTCGACTTTAGCCATTTCAATAAAGTCAGTAGTAAAATTATCTTTTAAGAACTCAATAGTTTCTTTTTTTATATTTGAAAAGTTATCAAAATTATATTCTTTCTTATCATAAAGCCAATCAAATATCTGACTTGCTAAAAACTTTTTATATCCTTTATTAACTAAATAATTTTCTAGTTCAACTTTAGTATAGTTAAATATATTTTCCATTATCTATTTCCTTTTAGATACTTTCTTATTTCTTTTAAGCCTGCACTATCTTTATACTTTTCATAAAATTCATTATTAAGCCAAAAAGCACTAAAATTATAAAGTCGATTTTTAAAAGAAGTTTTAGGTTTAAATCTTATATTAATTTCATCAGGATCTATTTTAATTTCCGTTGGAATATCCGTACTTTTAATAACTAAATAAGAAATGATTGTAAGTACTTCAAATAAGTATAAAGGAGCAAATACGATTGCATATAAAGTAAATGAATTTAGAGAATTTACTTGGTCTATAAAGCTGGGATTTAATATTGTAATAGATTCAATATCACTTATAAGATATAAGGTTATTACGGTAAGTGATACAACCCATGTTTTAGCCTTACCTACCATACTGCTTTTAACATTTATATTATTGTTATACTTAATAGTTTGAATTATGACAATTATAAACTCGCAAAAGATGGGAAATATTGCAAACTTACTAATTGCTAAAAGAATAATTAGATTAGCAATTGAAAAAAGTTTATCAGCTGCCCCATCAAAGACGCTGCCAAAAAATGATGCTACGTGCCATTTTCTAGCTAATATACCATCAATCCAATCCGTTAAATAGCAAAAGATTGACCAAGCTGCTGCTGCTAAACCGCCTTCATTTAAATATATTGGCACCAAGCAAACAACCCCAATAATTCTTATTGAGGTTAAAAGATTTACGATTAGTATAGCAGCCAACTTTTTCATACCTAAAATCCTTTATTATCTTAATCTATTTTAGCAAAACTCAATATATATTTTATATTTTCTTTTTCTATTTCAATGTTGTTTATGTAACCATCTTCTGAAATTATAACATAATCTTCCCCATTTTCATAGATATAACCACTATCCGTTTTAGATGGATTTATCGAAGTAAGACTTTCATATATAAGCTTAGGATTTAGATAAATATCATATTCTATATCAGATAATGTGCCATAAACAGTAGCGTTATCATAAATAACATTATATACAATATCATCTTGAATATAATATTCACTTTCGCCATTTATATCACTTTTAGTACCAGTTACTTCTCCTAAAGCTTTAATTCCTTCATATTCGATAATATCTTCGTTTTTATATACTAATATTTTATATTCATAGTCCATATCAAATAGCTCTTGCCATATACTTGCTAATTCATCATTATTAGGTAAATCATCTTCTACAATATTTTCGTTAGCGGTATTATTTTCTTTATTACTAGCATTCTTCATATCATTATTGTAAGGAATTACATAAACAATAAAGATTATAACAATAAAAATTATCCATAATGGTAAAAGTACTAAAGCTCTTTTACGAGGATCTTGCCAAAATTTAGTAATCGCAGAATCGGGAAAATGCTTTTTTAAAAAATTAGCTAACATATTCATCTTCCTTTTTTGAACCATTTAAGTAAGAAGTTATATCCATTTGTTTTTTTCCATTAGGTTTAACTATTTCAAGATCTATATAACCATCTTGGCAACCTATTTGCATTTGTTTTTTTAAATATTTTATTTTATTTACTTCACTATTTTTATCTTCAATAAAGCTTGCCTTAATAACCTTCATAGGTCCATTTTGCAAGTTAAAATACACACCAGGCCAAGGATTTAAAGCCCTAATTTTATTTATTATATTTCTTCCTGTATCATTAAAATTTAAAAGTTCATCTTCCCTTTTAATCATTTTAGTATAGGTTGCTTCTTCATCATTTTGTTTAATTCGCTCATTAGTGCCTTCATATATTAAGGGAAGCGTTTCACTCAAAAGTTCTACTCCCAAAGAAGATAGTTTATCATGTAAGGTTCCAACATTATCTTCTGGATCAATCTTACATTTTTTACAAGAAATAATATCTCCGGTATCCATATTCTCATCCATATACATTATTGTGACACCAGTTTCTTCATCACCATTAAGTAAAGCGGCTTGAATTGGTGATGCACCACGATATTTAGGAAGTAAAGAGGCATGAACATTTATACAGCCAAGTCTAGGAATATCAATCATATCTTTAGGAATAATTTGACCATAGGCACAAGTAACTATTAAATCAGGATTTAATTCACTAATTATTTCATGTTCTTTTCTTATCTTAACAGGTTGATAAACATCAATCCCATTTTTTAGGGCTAATTCTTTTACAGGAGAAAACTTTACTTCTTTATCTCTTCCTGTTTCTTTATCAGGTTGAGTTACTACTAAAACAACATTAGTATTTTGAATCAAATATTCTAAAATTGGTACTGAAAAATCAGGAGTTCCCATGAATATAACTTTTAAATCCTTCATAATAGTATCACCTTTTAAATTGTACCAAAATTAGACTGAAAAGTCATTATCTTAAATAAATTGTTAATTTTCTCAAAAAATTGAAGTTAAAAAAAAAGGAAAAATTAGACTCAAAAGTGGGTGTTGCAAAATTTGCAACAGTTCAAAAAAAAGAGCAATCAAATTATAGGCCATAATACTTTAGCATCTATAACTATTTTAATTGCAGAGTATAATCCCAAAGAAAAAGAGATTATGATTGATTTAATAATGAATTTTTTAACTAAATAAATTGCTTATTTTGTATTATTGCAACTTACTCTATTTTCAATTTAAACAAAATGTAGTACACTCTTTTTAGGAGTGAAGAGAGAATTTTATTTCTAATTTTAGTTTTGCGATAACTATATGGATTAAAAAACCGCGATTTCACTCCTGCTTTTTTAAATTATAAAGAGATAATATTCTGCCTTGAATATCTTATGCATTATTTTGACTATTTTGCATAGAATACTTAGTAGATGTATCTAATTTGACATTATCATTTGATTGTGTTACATTGTTTAAAAGTTGGTTACTTGAACTATCAATTATAGCTGAACTCGAATTCAAGTTGGAAGCTACGGATGGCAAGCTAACCAATTTTTTGTGTTCGAAATTACTTAAGCAATTAAAAACCCCCTATTTTAGGGAGTTATTTTTAAAATGGTGTCCTGTTGGAGATTCGAACTCCAGACCCTTTGATTAAAAGTCAAATGCTCTACCTACTGAGCTAACAGGACAAATAAATCGATGGCTGCCTCGGATGGATTCGAACCATCGAAATGTCAGAGTCAAAGTCTGATGCCTTACCACTTGGCTACGAGGCAATAAGATGGTGGAAGGATATGGATTTGAACCATAGAACCCGAAGGAACAGATTTACAGTCTGCCGCGTTTGACCACTTCGCTACCCTTCCAAAAT